>JACQAP010000012.1 GCA_016194905.1 Betaproteobacteria bacterium | reverse complement strand
GTCCAAGCCGGTAAACATCACTATGTGGCCATCACTGCCTGCATGCGCAAAATGCTCGTCATCCTCAACGCCATGCTCAAGTTCAATCAACCTTGGAAGGCCCCTCACAATGCTTGACTTCTAACGCAGTTGCTCTGCGGTGAGCGCCTTTTTATCCGGATGAATCAATTAGGAGAAACGCCATGGGAATACTAAGCGGCAAACGCCCGACCGACCTGGGCGTCAAGAACGGAAATCTCAAAGCGCCGCCGTCTTCGCCGAACGCGGTCAGCAGCCAGGCGACCGGCGGTTACCATCAGATCGCTGCGCTTGCCTGCAAAGGCTCGCAGGAGCAGGCAATGAAAGCGCTCAAGGCGATCATCGAGAGCACGCCGAATATGCGCATTGTCGAGATGAAGCCGGACTATCTGTACGCCGAGTACACCAGCGCGCTGATCGGCTTTGTCGACGATGTCGAATTCTATTTTCCGCCGAATGGGAACATCATCCACGTGCGCTCGGCCTCGCGCCTGGGCTACAGCGATTTTGGTGTGAACCGCGAGCGCATCGAAGCCATCCGTGCAAAACTTGCCCAAGCCGGGGCCTGAACTGCCGGAGGAATCCGGCGCGACCATCGACCTGTCCGAAGAGATCCGGCCGTGGTGGCGGCGCTCGCCGCCGCTCGCGGCCGGCGCGGCACTGGCCATCGGTCTCGGTACGCTCTGGTTCGCCAACATGCTCGGCCGCGTGCCGCTCGACAGCCATGCGACATTCGGTTATCTGCTGATGCTGCCGCTGCTGCTGATTGTGCCGACCTTCTCCGCCGCGGGATTGCGGCTGTCGTGGCTGGCGCTGCGTGGCAGCCAGAACCTGTCGCGATGGATTATCGGAACGATCGTGCTGGCGGCAACGACGGCGAACATACTTGCGATTGCGGGCTTCGGAACCGCGTTGCTGCGCATCTTCGGCCATTGAAGCAACCGCTTCGACGCGCTGCCTGTGCAAATAAGAGGCAGCGCGTTATCGGAGAAACATTTTTACAAAGCCTAAGCGCCTGATCGCCACGTGCTTTTCCGGAGCGAACGGGGGTGTCAATAAACTGTCACATTCATGTAGAGACCGCGTGTTAGCGTGTTGCGGCCTTCATCACCCGGACCCTTCCACCCATGGACAAGATCGCACTCCCGCCGCCGATCGCCAACGCCGCCGACTACATCGACGCCCTGACCCGAGCGCGTACGCAGTCTGTGGTCAAGAAGAAAGTCATTCCAGGCCGCCGCATGCGGGATAAATTCCGCGAGGAAACGGTGGTCGTCGAGGTCGTCAAGAAACCGGGCTGAACCGGATACCCCTCCAATAAAAAAGACGCGGCTTGAGCCGCGTCTTTTTTTTGACACCGATCAGGGATTCTTGTCTACGCTGAGCGCCCCCGAGCCGTACACGACGAGGTAAAGCATGCCGCCCATGATCGCGAGATTCTTCATGAACTGGATCTGCTGCATCATCGCCTGCTCCGGCGGAGAAGCCCAGAACGCGTGAAAGAAAATCCCGGCCAAGAAAGCGAAGATGAACAAGGCCGCCGCAGCCCAGCGCGCCTTCCAGCCGATCACCAGCATAATGCCGCCGCCGAGTTCGACGATGATTGCGACGATCGCACCCAATTGCGCCGCGGGCAAGCCCGCGGACTGGATGTAGCCGACCGTCCCGTCGAAACCGACGATTTTCCCGAAACCGGAGATGATGAAAATCAGGGCTAACAGGATGCGCCCTACCAGCGGTCCGAACTTCTTCACAATATCCATGGCTTCTCCTCCGTTGTTGTTAAACGATAAGAACCACTTCAACTGCCACTGCTGCAATGCCGCCTGCGTAACAGGGCAAACGGCGACTGACGCATAATTCGGTTCGATAGTGTCTGCCAGTGCAGGCAAAGAATAAAGGCGTTCTTCGTATCAATCACCGTTCACCAAAGTTGTGCCGAGCGACGTTCTGATGCGCTGGTTTGGGCTGCGTCCGTCTCTCCCGGTCTTCGAATCGCCGCTCAACCCTACTGATTCTTCCGGCGGCACACGCTGTTCGGCCGTCGTAGCCAACCGGGCATGCTTCCTGCACTCGGTGAACACAGTTCAGCGATGAGCTCGGCCAAACCCGAATGACACGCAGACGGAGACAACAAGATGAACCTCACTCCCACCGAACTGGAAAGGTTGACCATCTTTACCGCAGCCGAACTGGCCCGCCGTTACCGCTCGCAGGGTATCCGGCTGAGCCATCCGGAAGCGGTGGCATTGATCTCCGACGAAGTCCTGACTGCGGCCCGCAAAGGCATGACGCACGCCGATCTCGTGGACTACGGCCGTTCGCTGCTCACGACCGACGATGTCGAACCCGGCGTCGAGCACATGATCCCCTTCCTGTGCGTGGAAGCCTGCATGGCGGAGGGCACCAAGCTGGTGACGGTATTCGATCCGATTAAACCCGGCCCGACTAAACCCGGCCGCACCGCGCAGGCCGCCGAACCGAGCCGCATTGAACCGATTCCTGGCGAAATTATCACGCAAGCGGGCGAGATCGAGATCAATGCGGGGCGTGAAAGCGTTTCCGTCGATGTGCTCAATACCGGGGATCGCGCGATCCAGGTGCGCAGCCATGCGCATTTCTTCGAGGTGAACCGTGCGCTCAAATTCGACCGCGCAGCATCCTTCGGCATGCGGCTCGATCGCCCTTCCGGAACCGGTATTCGTTTCGAACCCGGCGAAATTGTCCACGTGCACCTCGTGCGCATCGGCGGCACCGGCAACGTCCGCGGCTTCGGGCGGCTCACGGAAGGCTCGATCCATTCGGGCGAGGTGAAGCAGCGCGGCCTGAGGCTCGCAAAGGAACGCGGTTACCGGGGAGCCTGACCGTGGCAAAGCTCTCGCGTGCCGCTTACGCCAATCTGTACGGCCCGACCCGCGGCGACCTGGTGCGCCTCGCCGACACCTCGCTGCTCGCCGAGGTGGAGCACGACTTCGCGCACTACGGCGACGAACTGACCACCGGCGCGGGCAAGTGCATGCGCGACGGCGAAGGCTTCCAGCCCACGGGCACCTATGCCTCGGGCGCGCTGGACATGGTGGTGCAGAACGCCACGATCATCGACGCCGTGGCCGGAATCGTCAAAGGCGACATCGGCATCTGCGACGGCAAGATCGTCGGCATCGGCAAGGCCGGCAATCCCGACATGATGAACGGCGTGGACATGAGACTGCGCTGCGGGCCGAACACGACGGTCGTCCACGGCGACGGTTTCATCGTCACCGCCGGCGGCATCGAAGCCCACGCGCACTTCATCTCGCCGCAGCAATGCCATCACGCGCTGGCCGGCGGCACTACCACCATGATCGGCATGACGCCCGGGCCGCACTTCGACGTGAGCTGCTCGGGACCGAATGTGCTCGGGCAGTTGATCCGGGGCGCCGATGAGTTCCCGCTCAACTTCGGCTTCCTCGGACGCGGCTGCATGGATCCCGGCGCGGTGGAGGAATCGGTGGCGGGCGGCGCACTCGGCGTGAAGATCCACGAAGATTTCGGCGCGTCGCCGGCCATCCTCGACGGCTCGCTGGTCGCGGCCGATCGCAACGATTTCGCCGTGCACATCCACACCGACACCATCAACGAGTTCGGCTTCTGCGAAGACACGCTGGCGATGATCGGCGATCGCAGCGTGCACATGTATCACACGGAAGGCTCCGGCGGCGGCCACGCGCCCGACCTGATCCGGGTCAACGGCATGCCGAACGTGCTGCCCTCCTCCACCAACCCGACCAATCCTTTCACGCCGGCCGGGCTCGACGAGGGTGTGCCGATGACCATGCTCGCGCACTTCCTGAATTTCGGCGTGCCGGAAGACGTGGCCTTTGCGGAGATGCGCGTGCGGCCGCAAACCATGGCGGCGGAAGATGTGCTGCACGACATGGGCGCGATCTCGATGTTCGCCACCGATACGCAGGGCATGGGAAGGCTCGCCGAGAACATCGCGAAATGCTGGCAGCTCGCCAGCGTGATGAAGGATCGCCAGGGCCGCCTGCCGGAGGAAAAAACGGCGCGGGCGGACAACGAAAGGATCAAGCGTTACATCGCGAAGTACACGATCAATCCCGCGCGCGCCGCCGGCATCGACCGTTACGTCGGTTCGATCGAGCCGGGCAAGATGGCCGACCTCGTCATCTGGCCGCGCGCGAGCTTCGGCATCAAACCTTTCCTGGTGATCAAAGGCGGCTTCGTCACGTGGTCAGCGATGGGCGACGGCAACGGCAGCATCTTCATGACCGAACCGATGGTGCAGCGGCCGATGTGGGGCGCGCTGGGCCGCGCCAAGAATGCCCTGTCCGCCACATTCGTCAGCCAGCTCGCGATCGACAACGACGTGCAGCGCAAGCTCGACGTGCAGAAACCGATGCTGCCGATCACCAGCGTCCGCCGCCTCGGCAAGAAGGACATGCTGCATAACGACGCGCTGCCGGTCATCACGGTCGACGCGCAGACCTTCGACGTGCGTGCTGACGGCAAGCTGCTTCAGGTCGATCCGGTTACGCGCGTGCCTTTGTGCAGGAAATATTTGTTGCGCTGATCGCACATCGTAACGGTTGCGCCTTCACCAATTCGGTGCCGCGTGTTGCGGATTTGGTGCGAGCCCGGCTTCTTCACTGCCGGCAAAAAAGAACGGTTACATCCGCCATTCCCGCACCCGATTCATTGCTAATTCCGGACGTTAACGATTTCATCGTGGCGTGAATTCGAGCGGGCACGCTTCGTGCGAACGCGGATGCGGGCTTGGTTCGGTGGATCAATCTTGATGAGCAGTATTGTTGCTTTTTTCTTCGACGTGCTCGCCTACAGCTCGATATTCGTGCTGGTGGTGCTCGGCCTCGGCGTCATCGCCAGCATGATGGGCATCTTCAATTTCGCGCACGGCGAACTCGTGCTTCTCGGCGCCTACACCGTCTATGCATTCGAGAAGCTCGGCCTGCCCGCGTGGGCCGGCATGACCGCGGCTCCGTTTGTCGTCGCATTGATCGGCCTGATCCTGGAACGCGTTGCGATCCAGCGTTTTTACGCGACGCCGGTGATCGCCATGCTCGGCACCTACGCGATAGGAATGGCGTTGCGCGAAGCGGTGCGCGCCATGCTGGGCGGACAGTTCTATAGCGTAACGGCGCCGCTGGTCGGCTCATTCGCGTTCGGCGACATCTCGATATCGAAGTGGCGCACGGCGGTCATCATCATCACCGCGCTGGTGATGATCGGCTGCTGGTTCCTTCTCGCCCGTACCCGCTTCGGCCTGCGCGTGCGCGCCTCGCTGGAAAATCCGGCGCTTGCGCGCGCCTCCGGCATTTCCACGTCCCGCGTCTATGCGGCGACCTTCGCTTTCGGTTCGGCACTCGCCGGGCTGGCAGGCGGCCTCATGGTGCCGATCTATTCGGTCAGCGCCGACATGGGCGTGCCCTTTCTCATCAAGTCCTTCCTCGCCGTGATGCTGGGCGGGATGGGCAGCTTCGAAGGTTCGATTGCCGGTGCGGCGCTGGTGGGCGGCACGAGTGTGGCGCTGCCATGGGCGATCAAGCCGGTCGTCGCCGATGTTCTGGTTTTCATCATCGCCATCGCGATCGTGAAAGTTCGGCCGGGAGGCCTTTTATCTTCATGGGGGAAACGGTAATGACGCAGGACAAGCGAAATGGTCAGCTCGAATCCGAACAGCGCCGGCTGTTCCTGCAGCGCGCCAGTCTGCTGTCGGGAATGATCGCACTGGGTGGTGGAAGCTATCTTCTGAATCCCAGGGGCGCCTGGGCCGCCGATCCGATCAAGGTCGGCATCGCCACCGACCTGACCGGACCGATCGGCTACGCCGGCATTCCGAATTCGAACGTGGCGAAAATGGTGGTGGAAGACCTCAATGCGGCGGGCGGCCTGCTCGGGCGTCCCCTGCAGATGATCCTCGAGGATACGGCCAGCAATGAGGCGCTCGCCGTTACCAAGGTGCGCAAGCTGGTGCAGAAAGACAAAGTCGATGTCGTGCTCGGCGGCATCACGAGTTCGATGCGCAACGCCATCAAGGACACCATCGTCAACCGCGGCAAGACGCTCTACATCTATCCGCAGTTGTACGAAGGCAAGGAATGCACGCCTTATCTTTACTGCACCGGGCCGACACCGGCGCAGCAATGCGACACGTTCATTCCGTGGCTGATCAAGAATGGCGGCAAGAAATTCTATCTGCCTTCCGCCGACTATGTCTGGCCGCACGTGCTCAACGAGTACGCGAAGAAGACCATCATCAAGAACGGCGGTGAGGTGGTCGGCGAGGAATATTTCCCGGTCGACCACAACGAGTACAGCGCCACGGTCAACAAGATCATGTCGAGCGGCGTCAACGTCGTCTTCAACACGACGATTCCGCCCGGCGTCGCGGCTTTCTTCAAACAGTTGTACGAAGCCGGCTTCCAGAAGAAGGGCGGACGGCTCGCCTGCGTCTACTACGACGAGAACGCGCTCAACATCACGCCGGCCAACGAGATCGAGGGGCTGGCAACCTGCCTGGATTACTTCAAGGCGCTGAACGATCCGTTCGGCGACAAGCTGCAGGTGGAATACACGAAGCAGTTCGGCACCAAGAATCCGTTCACTGCGGGCAGCGCATCGACCGGCATGTATCGCGGCCTCAAGCTCTGGGAGATGGCCGTGAAGGAAGCCAAGAGCGTCAAGCGCGAGGACGTGGCCAAGGCGCTGGATCACGCCAAGGTGGCGGATGGCCCCGGCGGCGGCTTCGAGATCGTACCCGGCTCGCTGCACACCAAGATGAACATGTACATCGCGGTGGCAAAGAACGGGAAGTACGAAATCGTCGAGAAGAGCAACGGACCGGTCATGCCGGGCGAGTGCGGCTGATTTTTTCGACAAGCTGTTTCAGCGGAAGCGCCGGGCCTCGTGCCCGGCTTCCGTGAACCGATATCGACCGACATGTCTGCCCTGACTCCCGCTCCTGCAGCCGCCCTTCCGCGCCGCGTGATCCCTTACATCGAGGGCGTGCTGCTCATCTCGTTCCTGCTACTGCCGCTTGCAGTGGATGACTTCTGGGTGCTGTTCTTCACGCGCGTGTTCATCCTCGGGCTGCTGGCGTTGTCTTTCGATCTGGTGTGGGGTTACGCCGGCATTCTGTCGTTCGGCCAGGCGCTGTTCTTCGGCGTCGCCGGCTACAGTTGCGCGCTGCTCGCCACCAAGGCCGGCATCACTTCGATCCTGCTGTTGCTGCCGGTCGCAGCGCTGGTCGGACTGGCGGTGTCGGTGGCTCTCGCCTTCCTCGTCATCCTCGGCAAACGCGTGCCAACCAGCGTCTTCGTCGCGCTCGGCACTTTGACCGGCTCCTATGTGGTGGAACGCCTGGCACGCGGCTGGTCCTACGTCGGTGGACAGAACGGCATTCCGTCGCTGCCGCGACTCACCATGTTCGGTCACGAAATTGCGGAAGGACCGGTCTATTACTATTTCGCGCTGGCGATTCTCGCGCTGATCTATCTGGGTTTGCGCTGGCTGACCCGTTCCCAGTTCGGTCTGGTGCTCGCCGGCATTCGCGAACAGGAAACCCGCATCGCCTTCTTCGGCTATCACGTGCAGAACTACAAAGGCGTGGTATTCGCGATCGCCGGATTGATCGCGGGCTTGAGCGGCGGGCTGTACGCCTTCCACGAAGGCTACGTCGGCCCCGGCCAGCTCGGGCCCGTGCTGTCGACGCAAGTGGTGTTGTACGTGCTGTTCGGCGGCGTCGGCACGCTGATCGGCGGCATCATCGGCGTCGCCATGATCGACCTGTTCAGCTACTTCCTGTCGCAGCAATGGGAAACCGGCTGGCCGATCGTGCTCGGGCTCCTATTGCTGATCGTGGTGATGTTCAAGCCGACGGGATTGATCGGATTCCTGGTGACTGCGCGCGAACGCGTCGGGTCTTTCGGCAGGCGCGCGCCGAAGCCGAAGGGCAGAGAAAAACCTTCGACCGCGGCGGCAGAGGTCACATGAGTTCGCCCTCCGGATCCGCGAGCGTTCTCGAAGTGCGCGGCGTCAAAAAAATATACTCCACGCTCACCGCGCTCGGCGGGGTCGACCTCACCGTCACCGGGCGTTCGTTCCACGGACTGATCGGGCCGAACGGTTCGGGAAAAAGCACGTTGCTCAAATCGATCGCCGGCGCCGAAACGCCGACCGAGGGGTCGGTGAAATTCCTCGGCAACGACATCACCCATGCGACGCCGGCGGAGCGCTCGCGCGTAGGCATGAGCCTGAAATTCCAGATCACCAGCATCCTGCCGGCGCTCAGCGTCTACGACAATGTGCTGCTCGCGGTGCAGGCGCAGGATTCTATGCCGGCCCTGTTCCTGTCGCGCACGCGCGAGCCGCTGCATCGGCGCATCATGGACATGCTGGTGCAGTTCCGGCTCGACGGGCGTCCCGACGAACTCGCCGGCGCGCTGTCGCACGGCCAGCAACAATGGCTCGAGATTGCGATGGCGCTGGCACGCGAGCCGAAGCTGCTGCTGCTCGATGAGCCGACCGCCGGTATGAGCCCGCAGGAGCGGCGCGCCACCGGCGACCTGCTGGCTCCGATCAGGCAACGCTGCTCGCTGCTGATCGTCGAACACGACTTGGATTTCATACGCGACATCTGCGATACGCTGACGGTGCTCGACCAAGGGCACATCGTCGACAGCGGTCCCACGCAGGTCGTGCAGAACAGCGAAAAGGTCAAGGAGGCCTACCTCTCCCATGCCTGATATACCACTCGCCGCCGCTCCGCTGCTCGAAGCGGCGAGCCTGTGCACTTACTACGGCACCAGCCAGGCGCTGTTCGACGTTTCGCTCAGGGTCCCGTCGCGCGGCGGCGTGGCCATCCTCGGACGCAACGGCGCGGGCAAGACCACGCTGCTGAAGACGCTCTCGGGAGACCTGAAGCCGGCGCGCGGCACCATCCGCTTCGACAATGTCGACACCACCAGGTTGCGCACCGAGCAGCGCGTGCGCGCGGGAATAGGTTACGTTCCGCAGGAACACGGCGTGTTCGCGAAACTCACGGTGCGCGAGAACCTGCTTGTCGGCGCGATGGCGACCACCAACGGCGAACTGGGAATCGACGAAGTGGTGGCGCTGTTCCCCAAGCTCGGCCAGCGCATGTCGCAACAAGCCGGCACGCTATCCGGCGGAGAGCGCAAAATGCTGGCCATCAGCCGCGCGCTGCTGGCGCGCCCCTATCTGCTGATGCTGGACGAGCCGACGGAGGGCGTGTGGCACGGCGTCATCGACGAGATCGCCGAACGGCTCGAGCAACTGGCAAGGAAGATAGCCATTGTCATCGTCGAGCAGCACCTGAAGCTGGCGCTGGGAGTTTCGCAGTACTGTTATGTCATGGATCGCGGGCGCATTGCGCTTCGCGGCGAATCCGGGCAGGTTCGCGACGATCCGGAGCTAATCCGTCTGCTCGCACCCTGATTTCCAATCGGGGATTTTTCACAATAAACCAGAAGGAGGCCATCATGGTGCAGTATCCGACGCCGGAACAAATCTGGGACGCCGCTGAGGAAGTCGGCCTTGCCCTCACCGAGGACGATGTGAAGTCCTACCTCGGGCTGATCAAACCCAACATCGACGCCTACAATCTCGTCGATGCGATGCCGGACTATCTGCCGCCAGTGAAGTATCCGCGCACGCCGGGCTACTTCCCGGACCCTTCAGAGAATCCGCGCAATGCCTGGTACGTGAGGACCTCGATCAAGGGCGCGTCCTCGGGTCCGTTGAAGGGGAAAAAAGTCGCCGTGAAAGATAACGTCATGGTGGCCGGTGTGCCGATGATGAATGGCAATTCGATACTTGAAGGCTACGTGCCCGACATCGACGCGACCGTCGTCGCGCGCCTGCTCGACGCCGGCGCGGAAATTATCGGTAAGACACACTGCGAGTCCTATTGCATTTCCGGCGGCAGCCACACGGGCGCGAAGGGCCCGGTGCACAACCCGCACAAGATGGGCTACTCCGCCGGCGGTTCGTCGTCGGGCAGCGGTGTTGCGGTATCGCTCGGGGAAGCCGACCTCGCGCTCGGCGGCGACCAGGGCGGCTCCATCCGCATGCCGTCTTCCTGGTGCGGCATTTACGGCATGAAGCCCACGCACGGACTGGTGCCCTACACCGGCATCATGCCGATCGAGATCACCGTCGACCACACCGGGCCGATGACCGCGACGGTAGCCGACAATGCGTTGATGCTCGAAGTCATCGCCGGACCGGACGGCTACGATCCGCGCCAGTACGGCGGATCGAAGAAGGTCAAGTATTCGAAAATGCTCGACGGCGGTGTCAAGGACCTGAAGATCGGCGTGGTCAAGGAAGGTTTCGGCCGGCCGGAATCGGAAGCCGCTTCCGATGCCAAGGTCAGGAAAGCAACCGAGTTGTTCAAGAAGCTCGGCGCGAAAGTCGAGGAGATCTCCATCCCCGCGCATCTGATCGGGCCGGCGATCTGGACGCCCATCGGCGTGGAAGGCATCGCTCAGACCATGATGCTCGGCGACGGTTACGGACTTAGCCGCCAGGACTTGTACGTGACCAGCCTGATCGACAAGCTGCACGGCTGGCAGTTGCGCGCCAACGAATTGTCGGAAACGACCAAGGTACTGACGACGCTCGGCGTATACATCAAGAAGTATCACGGCAGCCACTACTACGGCAAGGCAATGAACGTCACGCGGCGGCTGATCGAAACCTACGAAGCCTCGCTGGCGCAGTACGACTTGCTGCTGATGCCAACCATGCCGATGAAGGCGCAGCCGCTGCCTGCGCCCGGATGTTCGCGCGAGGAATATTTCCAGCGCGCCCTGGAGATGATCGGCAACACCTGCCCCTTCGACATCACCCATCATCCGGCGTTGACCGTGCCCTGCGGCTTCGTGGACGGCCTGCCGATCGGGATGATGCTGATCGGCAAGCACTACGATGAAGCGACGATCTACCGAGCGGCTTACGCGTTCGAGCAGGCGGAGGATTGGAAGAAGATGTGACTGGTGACTGGTGACTGGTGCCCCGCAAGGGGGTACCGGCCTGCGGCCATAACTGGTGACTGCGATTAGATAGTTGCTTTTGAGTTGGTTCCCGGAAATTCTGCCTTTTCCAATTGCCAATCACTAATCACCAATCACCAATCACTGCGCAGCCGCGCCGCTTCGCGGCGCTACTGCGCCGTCCACCCTCCGTCGATCGAGTAGGCCGAGCCTGTGATCGACGCGGCGGCATCGCCGGCGAGAAACACCGCGAGTGCGGCGACTTCGTCGACCTTCACGAATTCCTTCGACGGCTGGCGCTCGAGGATGACTTTGTCGATCACTTCCTCGCGCGGAATCCTGTGCGCCTTGCTTTGATCGTCGATCTGCTTCTCGACCAGCGGCGTCAACGCATATCCGGGACAGATCGCATTGCAGGTGATTCCTTTGCCAGCGGTCTCGAGCGCCACGGACTTGGTCAGCCCGACCAGGCCGTGCTTGGCGGCGACATAAGCCGACTTGAACGGCGACGCCACCAGTCCATGTGCGGAGGCGATATTGATGATGCGACCCCAGTTGCGGGATTTCATGCCGGGCAGCGCGGTGCGGATGGCGTGAAATGCGGAGGACAGGTTGATCGCCAGGATCTGGTCCCATTTCTCCACCGGGAATTCCTCTACCGGCGCGACATGCTGGATGCCGGCGTTGTTGACCAGCACATCCACCGAGCCGAAACGCCTTGCCGTCTGATCCACCATCGCGGCAATTTCCGGCGATTTGGCCATGTCCGCGGACGAATACAGCACGGTGACCTTGTGCTCGGCGGCAATCGCGGCCCGCAGCTTCTCGATCTGCACCGCATCGCCGAAGCCGTTAAGCATGACGTTGCAGCCCTGCGCCGCGAACGCGCGCGCGATGCCAAGCCCGATGCCGCTGGTCGACCCGGTGACGATGACGGATTTACCTTTCAACATGTTCAACGAGATTCCTTCGAAGACAAAATTCAGTGTAGCAGACGTCTCAGTCCGGTTTGCCCAGCCTGCCGACAAAACCCGCGATCGCCGCGATGGTGGCGTCCTTCTGCGAGCTCTGGTGCGGCGAGTGGGCGCAGTCCGGCAGCATCAGCGTTTCGACCGGCCCCGAGACCTGGCGCGCAATTGCCTCGATCTGCGCCACGGTGCCATATTGATCGTCTTCGCCCTGGATCAGCAGCACCGGCACAGCGATCCCGGCCAGAACCTCCTCGATGTTCCAGCGCCGGAAGTCGGGATGCAGCCAGATGTCGTTCCAGCCGCGGAAGGTCGACACGGCATCATCGTGATAGCGTCCCAGCCTTTCGGCGAGATCAGTGTTCTGAAAAATCGTCTTCGCCTCGGCGATGCTCTGCACGGTGACGTCTTCCACGAAGACGTGCGGCGCCATCGCCACCACGCCGCTCACCGGACGCTTGCCGGAACCAGCATGAATCAACGCGATCGAAGCGCCGTCGCTGTGGCCGACGAGGATCGGTGTTTCGACGCCGAGCCGGTCCAGAAGTTCGGGCAACACATCGAGCGCTTCGCGATGCATGTAGTCCACGTTTCGCGCGGCGACGAGCCGGTCGGATTTTCCGTACCCGTAACGCGAATACACGATCGCCTGGCAGCCGGTCACCGCAACGACGCTCTGGGGAAAGCTTTTCCACATCCCCACCGATCCCAGTCCTTCGTGCAGAAAGACCAGTGCAGGTCGTCCAGCGGCTGCCGCTTCAGACGATCCGGCAGGACGGAGATGGTTGTATTCGAGGCGATGGCCGCCGGCAGAGACAAATTGCACGGATCAAGGGCGTGGGAACAGGACCCGCGATGTTAACCCAGCACGGCGGGGATGGCCTAGATGCCGAGGTGACGCTGCAACGCTTCCGGAACGCGCTTCAGATCGGCTGCACTGCCTTCGAGCACGACGCGGCCTTTGACCAGCACAATGTTCCGGTCGGTTATCGACGCGACCGCCGAGAAATTCTTGTCGACGATGATCGCCGACATGCCGCTCTCGCGCAGTTGCCTGAGAATGGCCCAGATTTCACGCGCGACCAGTGGCGCCAGTCCTTCCGTCGCTTCGTCCAGGATCAGCACGTCGGGATTGGTCATCAGCGCGCGGCCGATGGTCAGCATCTGCTGTTCGCCGCCGGACAGTTGCTGTCCGCCGTGCCGCAACCGCTCGGCAAGACGCGGGAATACGGACAACACCCGCTCGAAAGTCCAGTCGCGTTTGCCGCCGACTCCGGGCCGGGCCGCCATGACCAGATTCTCCTTGACGCTCAGGCCGGAGAAAATTCCGCGGCCCTCAGGAACGTAAGCGATGCCCGCGCGCGCGATGCGATGCGGCGCCGAGCGCATCATGTCCATGCCGCGCACTTTCACTTCGCCCGCGCGCGGCGGCAGCAATCCGAGGATGCTTCGCAGCAGCGTGGTCTTGCCCATGCCGTTGCGTCCCATCAATCCCACCGCCTCACCGCGATTGAGCACGAGATCGACGCCATGCAACACATGGCTCGCGCCGTAATACGCGTGAATGCCTCTGGCCTCTACTAGTACCTCAGGCACGGCAACACCCAACGCAGAGGCGCAGAGATCGCAGAGGACGCAGAGATAAAACGAAAATGAATTGGGGATGGGAGTTGATTTTCATTCTCGGGTCATTCGTGCCGTCCGGTGATGACCATTAACCCACAAGCGGTACGATGAAAAACCCATATCAAGATTTTCCTCCGCGCCCTCTGCGTTCTCTGCGCCTCTGCGTTGGGTGTAATCGTATGGGTGTAGGCACTAGTCAACCCCAAGATAAGCCTCCTGCACGGCGCGGCTGGAACGGATCTGTGAGGGTAGGCCGGATTCGAGAACGCGGCCGTTGACCATCACGGTGAGCGTGTTCGCGACGGCGAACACGACGTCCATGTCGTGCTCGACCAGCAGGATGGCGTGAGTTGCCGTCAGCTCGCGCAGCAAGGCGACAATGCGCACCGATTCCTCCGCGCCCATGCCGGCGAGCGGCTCGTCGAGCAGCAACACGCGCGGGCGCGTCGCCAGCGCCATCGCGATTTCGACCTGGCGTTGTTCGCCGTGCGACAGCGCCGACACCGCGACATCCCCGCGACCAGTGAGACCCGCCTGCACGAGCGCCCGACGCGCGGCCGCGTTGATGTCCTTCCGTGCGAGGGCCGGCCGGAAAAAATGCATCGAGCTCGGCAGGCGCGACTGCGCAGCAAGGCGGCAATTCTCGAACGCGGTGAACGGCAGGAAAAGATTGGTCTTCTGGTAGCTGCGTGCGACGCCCAGTTGCGAGATGCGGTCCGCGGCAAGCCCGGTGATGTCCCGGCCTTCGAACAGCACCTGGCCGGCGCTTGCGGGCAGATCGCCCGACAACAGATTGATGAGCGTGCTCTTGCCGGCGCCATTCGGACCGATGACAGCGTGCACCTGTCCCGTCTCGCAGGCCAGCGACACATCGCCGACGGCGGCCAGTCCGCCGAAATGGCGCGACAATCCACGCGTCTGCAGGATCGCCTCAGTCATCGGCCCTACCCCGTCGCAACAGGCGGGCGATGCCTTTCGGCAGATGCAACGCCACCAGCACGATGGCGATGCCCATCGGCAACTGCCAGTGCTTGCCAAGATTGACGTCGCCCGCCATCGGCAACGATTGCAAACCGAGTTCCAGCAGCAGCATCGCCGCCGCACCGATGACGGGGCCCGCCAGCGTGCCCATGCCGCCGAGGATCACCATCATCAACACGGCACCGGACAAATGCCAGCCGAGCATGTCGGGATTGACCACACCGAACTGCGCCGCCGCGAGATAACCCGCCAGGCCGGCCAGCATGCCGGCCAGGACAAAGCAGGCGAGCTTGTAGCGGAAGGTCGCGAACCCGAGCGAACGCATGCGCTGCTCGTTGACGCGAATGCCGGCGATGACGCGACCGAACAGCGACGCGCGCAACACGCCGATGAAGCCGAACACAATCAGGAAGAGCGCGAGCACGACAAAATAGAAATCGCCGAATTTCTCCAGGTCGAACGGACGCCAGCCGAAGAGGCCGGCATCGGGCCGGACATAGATATACATGCCGTCGGAACCGCCGGCGATGCCGGTGTCGTGCAACAGGAAATGGAGCATCTGCGCGAACGCCAGCGTGGCCATGATGAAATAGATACCGCCGGTGCGAAGTACCAGCACGCCGATGACCAGCGCCAGCGCACCGGCCGCCATCATCGCCAGCGGCAGGCTGGCCCAGAAATTTGCCGATTGATATTGCGGCGAGGACAGCGCCAGGCAATAGCCTGCGATGCCGAAGAATGCCGCATGGCCGAGGCTCACCAATCCGGCATGGCCGACCAGCAGATTGAGGCTCATGGCGAATATCGCCATGATCAGGATGCGGGTTGCGAACTGGACCGTGAACTTCTCCGCAACCAAAGGCAGCAAGGCGAGTGCTATGACAACGATGACGGTGGCCATTGCCAAAGAACGCGAGCGCGACATCACGATCTTTTTCCGAACAACCCGGCCGGGCGCCACAGCAATACGACCGCCATGAGCAGATAAACGCTCATGCCGGCCAGTTCCGGCAGCAATCGAAAGTCGCCGATCTTCAGCTCGACGACTTTGCCGAAGGTATCCACCAGGCCGATCAGCAACGCGCCGACCAGCGCGCCCTTTACCGATCCGATGCCGCCGATGACCACCACCACGAAGCAGACGATCAGAACCTGATTGCCCATTCCCGGAAATACCGAGGACACCGGTGCGGCAATCATGCCGGCCAATGCGGCCAGGGCCACGCCGAGCGCGAACACGAAGCGGTACAGCAGATCGATGTCGATGCCGAGCGATTGCACCATCTCGCGATTGGTTGCGCCGGCGCGGATCATCATCCCCAGGCGCGTACGCTGGATCAGAAAGTAGAGGAGCAACGAAAACACGACGCAGACGGCGGAGATCCACAAGCGGTAGACGGGATAGGAAAGCGTATCGGTCAACGGAATCGATGCGGAAAGCAGCTCCGGCATCGGCACGCCATGGACTTCGTCGCCCCAGACGATACTGCGCAATTCCTCGACGATGAGGATCAGTCCGTAGGTCAGCAGGACTTGCTGCAGGTGCCCGAGTCGATAAAGCCGCCGGATCAGCAACCATTCAAGCAACAATCCCAGAATCACCGACAGCACGATGCCGGCGGGAATGGCGAGCCAGAGGCTGCCGAAGTGCATGGACAGCGACCACGCCAGATACGCCCCGACCATGTAGAAGCTGCCATGGGCGAGATTGATGATGCCCATGATGCCGAAGATCAGCGTCAGGCCGCCCGCGATCAGGAACAGCAAAAGGCCGTACTGGACGGCATTGAGCAACTGAATCAGGAAAGTCGCGAAATCCATTTAAGGCGGTACACCCAACGCAGAGGCGCAGAGAGCGCAAAGGACGCAGAGAAAATCAAAAGAGAGTGTATGTCAGATTGGCTGGCCAGATTCTACCTGCATGGACGCATGCCAACGCCCCAATTCATGTTTCCTGCTCTTCCTCTGCGTTCTCCTTTTTCTCTGCGCCTCTGCGTTGGGTTTTCGCTGTTGACCTATCCCAGCTTGCAGCCGCGGGCGGGATCTTCTAGCGCTTTCCAGGCGACGCCGATGACCTTGTTGTCGCCCTTTTCCACGCGGCGCAGATAGATGTCCTGGATCGGATTGTGCGCCTTCGACATTTTCCACTGGCCGCGCGGACTGTCGATGACCGCGCCTTCCATCGCGGCGATTACCGCTTTCTGATTGCCGATGTCGCCTTTCACTTTCTCCAGCGCCTGCGCGAGCAAGAGGCCGGTATCGAAGCCCTGCACCGAATACACATCGGGTTCGGTCTTGTACACTTTGCCATAGGCGGCGCGAAACGCCTTGTTGCGCGAATTATCCAGCGAGTCGGCGTAGTGCAGCGTGGTGAGCAGGCCGTCGGCGGCCTCCCCCTGCGCGGCCAGCACGCCTTCGGTGAGGAAGCCCGAACCGTACAGCGGGATCTTGTCCTTCAGGCCCGCCGCCGCGTAGTCCTTCACGAACTTGACGGCACCGCCGCCGGCAAAGAAGCAGGCAACGGCATCGGGTTTGATCGCGGCGATCTCGGTCAACAGCGCCTGGAACTCGACGTTCGGAAACGGCACGAACAACTCTTTCACCACCGTTCCGCCCGCCGCAGTGAAGCCTTCCTTGAACGACGCCAGCGATTCCTCGCCCGCGGCGTATTTCCAGGTGATGAATACCGCTTTCCTGTGGCCTTTGTCGAACATGACCTTGCCGAGCGGATGCACCGGTTGCCAGTTCGAGAATGACGTACGGAACACATTCGGCGTGCAGAGCGCGCCGGTCGCGGCGTCGGCTCCCGCATTCGGAATGAGCATCAGGGTGCCGGTTTCCTTCGCTACCTTGAGCATGCCCATCGCGACACCCGAGTGCACCGAGCCGACGAGAACATCGACCTTGTCGCGAGTGATCAGCCGGTTGGCATTGTCCGTCGCCTTGGAAGGTTCCGACTCGTCGTCCACTTTGAAGAATTCGACTTCGCGGCCGCCGAACTTCCCGCCCGACTGCTCCAGCGATAGCTTCAACCCATTTTCGATGGCGGCGCCGAGCTGTGCATACGTGCCTGTGTAAGGCAGCATGAGCCCGAGGCGAAGCTTTGCCGATTGCGCAAGCGCGATCGACGGCAGCAGCGATGCACTCGCGAGGGCACCTGCACCGATCAGAAACTCACGCCTGCCCTGCTGGTAAGGTTTGTTGTCGTTCATAGCCGGTTTCCTCTGGAATCCCTTGTGGAACCGTGTGGGCACGCCTTCCCATACTTACCCCTGCCGGTTCCTCAACTTGAAGCGCTGGATCTTGCCGGTTGCCGTCTTTGGCAGTTCGGGAATGAACTCGACCCAGCGCGGATATTTGTAAGGCGCGAGCCGGTCCTTCACGTGGCTCTTGAGCGTGTCGGCCAGCGCCGGCGCCGCGGCGACGCCCACCTTGGTGACGACGAATGCTTTCGGTTTGATCAGATTCTGGTCGTCCGGCACGCCGATCACCGCGGCTTCGAGCACATCCGGATGCGTCATCAGCGCCGCTTCGACTTCGAACGGCGACACATACATGCCGCTGACCTTCAACATGTCGTCCGAGCGCCCGCAGTAGGTGTAATAACCTTCTGTATCCTGCGTGTACTTGTCGCCTGCGCGTGTCCATGGTCCGACGAATGTCGCCAGCGTCTTCGCGCGATTACCCCAGTACTGGATTGCGCTGGTCGGGCCGTTGATCTGCAGTTCGCCGATCTCGCCAATCGCAACGTCTCTTCCCTGTTCGTCCGCGAGTCGAATCCGGTAGCCGGGTACCGGCTTGCCGGTGGTGCCGTAGCGCACTTGGCCCGGCTGGTTGGAGAGGAATATGTGCAGCATCTCGGTGGAGCCGATGCCGTCGAGGATTTCCACACCGAAGTGTTCGGTCCAGCGACGGCCGAGATCTGCCGGCAGCGCCTCGCCTGCCGACGTACACACACGCAACGCAATTTCTTGCCTGCGCGGTAGATCCGGACTGGCGAGGAGCGCTCCGTAGAGCGTCGGCACGCCGTAGAAAATCGTCGGACGATGTTCCTTGAGGCGCTTGAATACCGCCGCGGGCGTCGGCCGCTCCGCCATTAATATCGCGGTGGCGCCGACGGCAAGCGGGAACGTCAGCGCATTGCCCAGTCCGTAGGCAAAGAACAGCTTGGCCGCAGAGAACACGATATCGCTTTCACGAATGCCGAGTATCGGTTTTGCATAGAGTTCTGCCGTCTGGATCAGGCTCGAATGAATGTGCACGGTGCCTTTCGGCGCTCCTGTGGAGCCCGAGGAATAAAGCCAGAAGCAGGCGTCGTCCGCGGCAGTAGGCGCCGGAGCGAATGTCGTTGCTGCACTTGCCATGAGTTGCTGCAGATGAGGGTGGCCGTGAGCATCTTTGCCCGAAACGATGACGTGCTTGAGGAAAGGCGGCTTTTCAAGCAACGGTGCGAACGCCGGCAGCAGCGCCTCCGAGACGATCAGTGCGCGAACGCGGCTGTCCTCGAGCATGAACTTGTAATCGGCGGTGGTCAGCAGCGTGTTGGCGCTCACCGGTACGATGCCGGCCTTGATCGCACCGAGGAATACGCTGGGGAAATCGATCGTGTCCAGGTGCGCCAGCATGACCCGGTTTTCCATCTCCAGGCCGAGTCCGGTCAACGCATTGGCGGCGCGATTGACGCGCTCGGCCAGCTCAGCGTACGTGTAGCGCCCCTGGTCGTCGACGTAAACCGTCTTGCCGCCTCGTCCGGCGACGAGATTACGCTCGACGAGATCGTGCGCCGCGTTGTAATCGCGTGGAACCTCGATCAACGGCGGGCTGACGCTGTGATCAGCCTGGCTCAATCCTGTCACGCCCCTCCTCCCTCTTTTGGTTCCCGTCAGGGCAGAGACCGCCCTCCGGTTCCTGGACGGAATATACCAGCCGCTCTGCTTCTAGAGCGAATTCAACTTCAAATTCTCAACGCAGAGGCGCAGAGGACGTAGAGATCGCAGAGAAATGCCAGAAAAGATGAGATTGCGTCGGTTCATGTTGAGCAACTAGATGCCTGGAAGGAACATGACCCACCATGAACGTGATTCCTGATGCGACATCGGGACCCGCGTCCACCCCGCAAAGAAACAGTTCTTGCCAAGTTTTCTTTTCCTCTGCGACCTTTGCGTCCTCTGCGCCTCTGCGTTGAAGATCTTGATCTTGTGTACTAAGCCGATGCGGCCACGCCGAACTCGTCGCGGCACAATGCGATCCAGCCCTCGATCCACTCCGCCGCCTCGTCTTCCGGTAGGGTGCCCGCGCTGGCGTCGTGCAGCATGATGTCGCCGATGCGCCGCGCGCCGAGTTCCGCAAGGATGCGGTCGAAGCGCCTGCCGCCATTGCAGAAAGTTTCGGCATAGGTCATGTCGCCCAGCGCGATGACGCCGTAGCAAACGCCGGCCAGGTCGGGGCGGACGGTCTGCAGGGACTCGTAGAGTTGTTTCGCGTTGTCCGGCACGTCTCCCTGGCCGTAAGTCGAGGTGCAGATCAGGAACAATCCGCCCGGCTCGAACACGCGGACGTCGAGTTCGTCCATGAGCTTCGTATCGATGCGCACCCCCTCGCCGTCCAACCGCAACTCGATCTCCTGCGCCACCAGATGGGCAATGCCGGTCATGGTGCCGACCAGGATCGTCAATTCAAGCGCCATCGCCTTGGTCCTGTTTCAGGTAATGGTTGAAATTCTACCAGTATGCATTATCA
Source organism: Betaproteobacteria bacterium (assembly GCA_016194905.1). Taxonomy (NCBI): domain Bacteria; kingdom Pseudomonadati; phylum Pseudomonadota; class Betaproteobacteria; species Betaproteobacteria bacterium. The sequence continues at coordinate 139,926 of JACQAP010000012.1, read as the reverse complement.
TGCAATAAAGCAGTGTTGTCGGCAATATAATGCATATACGATAGAGGCTTCGGTTTGGGCGCACGCGATCCGGCGGCATCGGGCAGGGAATCAGCAAGTTCGGCGGCGAAAGAGGCCGCCTTTCTGAACCGGCTGGGCGAGCGCGTGCGCGATGCGCGCGCGCGGCGCGGACTGACGCGCAAGGATCTGGCGCGCGACTCCCGGGTATCGGAACGTTATCTGGCGCAACTGGAAGCGGGCCACGGCAATATTTCCATATTGCTGCTGCGCCAGATCGCCGCGGCGCTGGGCCTGGCGCTGAGCGATCTGCTCGAGGACGAAGAGCAATCGGTCGAACTGACGCTGATCCATCAACTCCTGCAGCGGCTTCCGAAACAACGCCTGGCGCGCATTCGCGCGCGCCTGCAAAGCGAATTCGGCAGCCCGGCAGCCGAGCGCAGCCGGCGCATCGCGCTGATCGGATTGCGCGGCGCCGGCAAGTCCACACTCGGCGCCGCGCTGGCACGCAAACTGGGCGCGGCCTTCATCGAACTCGACCGGGAAATCGAACGCGAAGCAGGGACGGGGCTTTCCGAGATTTTCCTGCTGTACGGCCAGCAGGGCTACCGCCGCTACGAGCGCCGTTGCCTGGAGAAAGCCCTGGAAGCCCACGAGCGTTGTGTCATCGCGACCGGCGGCAGCATCGTCTCCGAGCCGGGCACTTACGATCTGCTGTTGTCGACCTGCTTCACGGTCTGGCTCAAGGCCGAACCCGAAGAGCACATGGCCAGAGTCGTTGCGCAAGGCGACACGCGCCCGATGGCCGGCAACGCACAGGCAATGGAAGATCTGCGCCGCATCCTGCAGGGACGCGGCATGCTTTACGCACAAGCCGATGCCGTCGTGGACACGGCCGGGAGCACCGTCGAACAAAGTCTGCGGACGCTGAAAAAATCGCTGCCGTCCGCGGCGTGAGAGAGGAAGCCATCATGAGCGCAGTCATGGAAAGCGCGACGTCCGGCTCGCAGCCGCGCGTCGACTACGAAACGCGTCCCGGGCAGTATCGCCACTGGAAGCTGGGTTTCGACGGACATACCGCCACGCTGGCAATGGACGTAAGCGAAGACAAAGGCATCAAGCCCGGCTACAAGCTCAAGCTCAATTCCTACGACCTCGGCGTCGATATCGAGCTCTACGATGCGCTCAACCGCATCCGCTTCGAGCACCCCGAGGTGAAGTGCGTCGTAATTACCAGCGCCAAAGAGCGCATGTTCTGCTCCGGCGCGAACATCTACATGCTCGGACTGTCGACACATGCCTGGAAAGTCAATTTTTGTAAATTTACCAACGAAACGCGCAACGGCATCGAGGATTCCAGCCGCGCCGGCGGGCTGAAATTCCTCGCCGCGGTGAACGGCACGGTAGCCGGCGGTGGCTACGAGCTGGCGCTCGCCTGCGACGAGATCCTGATGATCGACGATCGTTCCTCGACTGTGAGCCTGCCGGAAGTGCCGCTGCTCGGCGTGCTGCCCGGAACCGGCGGACTGACGCGGCTGACCGACAAGAGAAAGGTGCGTCGCGACCTGGCCGACGTATTCTGCTCGACATCCGAGGGCGTACGCGCCGATCGCGCGAAACAATGGAAACTGGTGGATCACATCGCGCGACCGCAGCAATTCATCGATGCAGTAAAGGGACGTTCAACCGCACTGGCCGCGCAGAGCCGCCGGCCAGGCACCGGTCAGGGTATCGCGCTGGTGTCGCTGGCGCGCACCATCGACGACGCGGGATATCACTACGGCCATGTCGATGTCGCGATCGACCGCAAGGCGCGCACGGCAACCATCACCGTGTCGGCATCTGCACAACAGCAGCCGCGGGATCTTGCCGGCATCCATGCCGCCGGTGCGCGATGGTGGCCGCTGGAAATGGCTCGGGAACTGGACGATGCCATCCTGATGCTTCGCACCAACGATCTGGAAATCGGCACCTGGATACTGAAGACGCGCGGCTCCGCGGACGCGGTACTGGAATGCGATGCGGCGTTGATGAAGCTTCGGGACGACTGGTTCGTGAGCGAAACGTCCGCTTTCCTGCGCAGGACGCTCGCGCGTCTGGATGTGTCGTCGCGCACGCTGTTCGCCATCGTCGATCAGGGCTCCTGCTTCGCCGGCACGCTGGCCGAACTCGCCTTCGCCGCGGATCGCAGCTACATGCTTCAGCTATCCGAGGGGGGAGTCGACGCCCCGTCCATCGTTCTGTCGGAGATCAATTTCGGTCCGGTGCAGATGGTGAACGGACTCGGCCGCCTCGCCAATCGCTTCTGCGGCGACTCGCAGCCAGTCGATGCCGCGCGCGCGCAGATCGGCAGACGGCTGGATGCCGCCGCCGCAACGAGACTCGGCCTGGTCACCTATGCACCGGACGACATTGACTGGGACGAGGAAGTCCGCATTGCGATCGAAGAACGCACCAGCCTGTCGCCCGACGCGCTGACCGGCATGGAAGCGAATTTACGCTTCACCGGGGTGGAAACGATGGAGACACGCATTTTCGGGAGGCTGACCGCTTGGCAGAACTGGATTTTCAATCGCCCCAATGCGGTCGGCGAACAGGGTGCGCTGAAAGTGTTTGGAACCGGCAGCAAGGCGAAGTTCAACTGGGAACGTATTTAAGGCAACTTCTCAACGCAGAGGCGCAGAGAAAACCAGGAGGACGCAGAGGAAAGACAGAACGAAATTTTCGTTGAGGGGTGGCCACTAGGTTGCATTCAAGTGTGCGAACTGACTTGATCACCATCGACCAAATCTTCCTTTGCTTTTCTCTGCGTTCTCCGCGTCCTCTGCGCCTCTGCGTTGGGTGTAAATGAGGTGAAGCATGAGTGTTAATTATTCGGAACGGATTCCCAACAACGTCGACCTCGCGAACGACCGCACGCTGCAGCGCGCGCTCGAACACTGGCAGCCGAAATTCCTCGACTGGTGGCGGGAGATGGGGCCGCACGACTCCGCGTCGGTCGATGTGTATCTGCGTACGGCGATCGGCGTGGATGCACAAGGCTGGGCGAGTTACGGCTCGGTGAAAATGCCGGACTACCGCTGGGGAATTTTTCTCGCGGACCGGACGCCGGAGCGCACCATCGGATTCGGCGACCACTTCGGCGAACCCGTCTGGCAGCAAGTCCCGGGTGAACTGCGTTCGCAGTTTCGCCGCATCATCGTCACGCAGGGCGACACCGAACCGGCATCGGTGGAGCAGCAGCATCGGCTCGGTCTCACCTGCCCGTCGCTGTACGACCTGCGTAACTTGTTTCAGGTCAACGTCGAGGAAGGCCGGCATCTCTGGGCGATGGTCTATCTGCTGCACGCCCACTTCGGCCGCGACGGCCGCGAGGAGGCGGAAGAACTGCTGTCGCGGCATTCGGGCGACGTCGACAAACCGCGCATCCTCGGTACGTTCAACGAACCGATCAGCGACTGGCTGTCGTTCTTCATGTTCACCTACTTCACCGACCGCGACGGCAAGTTCCAGTTGAAGAGCCTGGCCGAGTCTGGGTTCGATCCGCTGGCACGCACCTGCCGCTTCATGCTCACCGAGGAAGCGCATCACATGTTCGTCGGCGAGTCCGGCGTGGGCCGCGTGGTGAAGCGCTCGCTGGAAGCGATGAAGGAGCTCGGCAGCGACGACCCGCAGGCAGTTCGCAATCACGGCGCGATCGATCTGCCGACCATCCAGCGCTACATGAATTTCTGGTTCACATCCTCGCTCGACTTGTTCGGCTCCGAAGTCTCATCCAACGCCGCGAGTTCGTTCGCCAGCGGCATCAAGGGCCGGCCGGATGAAACGCGATACGAGGACCACGTTTGCAGCGATTCGACGCTCACGCTGGAGACACCGCAAGGCCAGGAGGCTGTCAGCCTGCGCAACGCCATGAACGAAGTGATGCGCCAGTCCTACATCAAGGATTGCGAGATCGGCATCAAGCGCTGGAACATGCAGATCCAGCGCGCAGGCCACGATTTCCGCCTTTCGCTGCCGAGCCCGCGCTTTCGTCGTTCCATCGGTGCCTGGGCCAGTGTGCCGACCGACCCGCAAGGCAAACCGATCGGGCGCGAGGAATACGAGCAGCGCATGCTGGAATGGATTCCCGGGGAATCCGACCGCGCCTTCGTGCACAGCCTGATGAAGCGCGTCGTCGAACCGGGAAAAATGGCGCGCTGGATCGCGCCGCCGGATCGGGGCATCAACAATCTGGCGGTCGACTACGAGTACGTCAGACTGAACTGATCCTGCCCAAGGTCAGGCGGGACGATGAGTGCGCCGGTAATGGCCCTGCTCGATCTCCTGAAGGATAGTTGCGCCTTTCGGCTGCCAGCCGAGTTCGGCACGCGAGCGCTTCCCCCTCACGCGGCTGTTCGATCCGAAGGATGAATGCGCCTTCGGGCCGAGCCCGGTTTCTGCGTCCTGCGGAGACCATTCCCTGGTTTTTCCGCCAAAGCCGAGCATGCGGCTGATGGAGGCCGCCACGTTCTTCAGCGCTTCCTCGCCGTTCTCCGCGTAGTACAGCGCGCCTGCAGGCGCTTTCTGCAGCGCGAGCAGATAGAGTTCGACGACATCGTCGATGTGCACGTTGGCCCATATATTCTCGCCCTTGCCGATGTGCAGGCCGATGCCAGCCTTCTTCGCGTTCTCGATCAATGCCGGCACCTGTGCACTTTCCTTGCGCGCGCCGCGGCCTTCGCCATAGATCATGGTGGGACGTATCACCACCGAACGCACGCCCTGCTTCGCCGCATCGAACACGACCTGGTCGATCGCGGCCCGCTGCTGCATGCGCGGTATGGTCGGAGTAAAGCTGGAGTATTCGTCGTAGATCGAGTCGCTGCGCTCGCCGTTCGTCACGGTGGCAACGATTCCCGACCCGCTGGTATGTAGGAACGGTTTTCCGGAACCGCGCAGGGCTGAGGCGATGGCTTCGACAACCTCGGCGTGATTCGCTTCGGCCGTGTCGATGACGGCGTCCGCCTCCCGCGAGGCACGTGCAATCAGGTCGGCGTCATCAAGACTGCCGAGCACGGCGCGCATGCCACGGGCCTGGAGTTCCTTGGCGCCGGTTTCGGTGCGGACAAGGCCGCTGATGACGTGGCCCTCCCGCAGCAGGCACTCCGCGACCGATCCGCCGATGTAGCCCGTCGCACCCGTCATGAAAATCTTCATCGCCGTCCCTTCAAACAATCGACGCCGCGATTCTACAACTGGCTGAGAATCACGGCGCCGGAACAGCTGCTCATGTCAACCTGTCAGGAACGCTCTTCGAGTACGCCCATGCGGCCGGAGAGATAGTCGTCACGCGCCTGGATGATTTCCTCGCGGGTGCTCATCACGAACGGACCCCAGGATACCACCGGCTCGTCGATGGGCTCGCCGGCCAGCAGCAGGATGTCGAGGGCTTCCGTTGTCGTCACCTGCACACTGCCGCCGTCACCGCGATACTCGACCAACTGGTTGGTCGTGAAGTTCACGCCCGAGGAGCGGCCGCTGCCGCGAACGGCATAGACGTAGGCGTTGAAATTCGCAGGGATCGCCAGCTCCACGCTGGCGCCTGCCTCGAGCTTCACATGCGCCACGATGATCGGCGTGTAGGTGCGCGCCGGACCGCGGAGCAGGGGCCCCGCTTGCGGGGATGCGACCGGGGAGGCGCGCGTCGCCCGCACGTTCTGGCTCGACGACGAACCCCCTTCCTCTGCGTGCGGGCGCGCCGGACCGCGCACGCCGAGGAGTTCGCCCGCCACCACGCGCGCTTCGCCGCCGGCAAATTTCGCGACAGCGAACTTTTCCGCAGGCAGATCCTGGTAGTGCGGCGCTTCCATCTTGAACTTGAGCGGCAGGTTGACCCACAGCTGCACGCCCTCCAGCACACCGCCGGTTCGCGCGAATTCCTTTTCGCGATACTCCGCGTGGACGATGCCGGAACCGGCTGTCATCCACTGCACGCCGCCCGCGCGCAACAGGCCGTGCCCGCCGGACGAATCATGGTGCTCCATCGCGCCTTGGAACAGGAAAGTCACGGTTTCGAAACCACGGTGCGGGTGCGGATTCAACCCGCCTGCCTCGCCGGGGCGAATGCGATCGGGTCCGAAGTGGTCGAGCATCAGGAAAGGGCTCGCGTAGTCGAGCTGCGGGCCCGGAAAGGGACGCAGCACATCCAGACCCGGCGCCGGCTGCGCATGATGGCTGTCCACCACGCGCAGCGCTGTCCTGGGTCGGGTTCGCGTCCGGGTTGCAACCATCGTATCCATGATCTGTTCCTCTCGCTTTAATTCAGGTCGAACAACAACACTTCGGCCTTGTCACCGTTATCGATGACGATTTCGGATTCGCCCTCGATCTTGAGCGCATCTCCCGACCCGAGCGGCTGACCATTTACCTTCACACTGCCGCGTGCAACGTGCACGTAGGCTTTGCGATCCCGGGCAAGCCGATGCGTCACTTGCTCATCGCCGTCCACAAGCGTGGCATAAAGTTGCGCATCCTGATGAATCTTGACGGATCCGTCGCGGCCATCCGGCGAGGCGAGCAAACGCAACCTGCCGCGCTTTTCCTCGGGACCGAAGAATTTTTGCTCGTAGCCGGGCTTGATACCGAGCTCATCCGGTTCGATCCAGATCTGCAGGAAGTGCACGCTGTTCTTCGGCGAGGGGTTGTACTCGCTGTGGAATACGCCGGTACCCGCGCTCATGCGCTGCACGTCGCCGGGACGGATCACCGAGCCGGTGCCCATGCTGTCCTTGTGCTCCAACTCGCCGTCGAGCACGTAGCTGATGATCTCCATGTCGCGATGCGGATGCTTGCCAAAACCCTGGCCCGGCGCGACGCGATCTTCGTTGATCACGCGCAGTGGCCCGAACCCCATGTTCTTCGGGTCGTAGTAACCCGCGAAGGAAAACGTATGGAAGCTTTTCAGCCAACCGTGGTCGGCAAATCCGCGCTCGCTGCCTTTTCTCAAGGCGTTCATTTGAATCTCCCGTTGGGTCCATGCCACCACCGGCAAGGCCTTTTTCAGATGCAACCAATATAGGGGCGGCAGGGCGACATTGTTAGCGGGAGTATTCGAACCATTGTGTCGAAATTTTCGAATGGCCGGTCCGGCGCACTCCCTCGCAGCCGGAGATCGCCGCAGTTAACCGAAATTGAGCCAGCCTTCCGAAATCAACACGGAACTGCCGCCGACTCGCACGGCTGTGATCCGTCCGGCGGTAACGTCGGCCTCGAGTTCGAGCAGAGACGGCCGGCCCATCTCGAAGCCTTGTTCGACAAGCCAGCGACGGGAACCGTCGCGCGGTTCCTGGTCGTGCAGAAAACCGGCGAGTGCGGAGGCTGCGCTGCCGGTGGCGGGGTCTTCCGCGACGCCCATCGCCGGCGCGAACATGCGTGCATGGATCTGAGCGTCCTTCGATTTCGTATCGGTCGTAAACGGAAAAACGCTCCTGGCCCACCAGCCGGACAACAGTTTTTCCCAGAGGTCGGTGCGCAGCCTGGCGCGCGCGATGGCCTCACGATTGCGCACCGGCAGGAACAGGAACGGTACGCCACAGGACCAGGCGGCATGGCCCGGCAGCAGGTCCGCCTCGGGTAGCGACAGCATGGCCGCGAGATCTGCGCGCGACGGCGGCTCGGGACCGCGCTCCGGCATCTTCGGAACCGACATCTGCGTGGAACGCGGTCCGTCATTTCCGGACCGCACCTTGACCGGCACATCACCGACGCCTTCTTCCAGCACCATGACCATTTCCGCCGGATTCATTTCGACGAGATCCAGCCTGGCGAGCAGATAGCTGGTGCCCACAGTCGGATGCCCGGCAAAAGGCAATTCGACCTGAGGTGTGAAAATGCGCAGCTTCCTGCGATTGCCGCCGGCCTTCGCCGGCTTGAGAACGAACACGGTTTCGGACAGATTGAATTCGGCCGCGATGGTCTGCATGCGTTCGCCACTCAGCGTATCCGCATCGAGCACGACCGCGAGCGGATTGCCCCCGAAGGCGGTGTCTGTGAAGACGTCGAGGGTGTGGAAGTGGTAGCAAGACACGATGGTGAAGGCGTGAAGGGGGAAGGGTGAAGGATCAATAGCCAATAGCCAAGAGCCAAGAGCGTTTACCCTTCCCCCTTCACGCCTTCGGCCTTTACGACCTCACCCTTCACGCGCAGCAACCGCCTCGATCTCGACCAATATCTCCGGCTTCACGAGTCCGGGGACTACCAGCAGCATCGAGGCCGGACGCGCTTCGCCAAGGTAGCGTGCACGCACGGCAACGTAGTCCTTGATGTCTTCTTCGCGCACCAGATAGTGAGTGACCTTCACCAGGTCTTTCACGCCCATGCCCGCTTCCGCGAGAATCGCCAGCACGTTTTTCCACGCCTGTTCCGCCTGCGCGGTGATCCCTTGCGGATAGGTGCCATCCGGCATCAAGCCGGGTGTGCCCGCAGTGAAAACCCATTTCGCCGATGCAGGGGCTTCGACGCCGTCGCTGTAAGTACCGATCTTGTGCGCCACACCGATGTTGAGCAGCTTGTTCATTCGGCTTCCTCCCGGGTTTTGATTTGTCCGCGGACTATAGCTAAAAAAAACGGCAAGGGCCTTCGCACTTGCCGCCTTCAATCCGAACGCGATGATGCGGTGCTTACAGTTCCTTATGCGGCGCAGTGATCGGACCGCTGCCACCGGCTGTCAGAGGCACGCCTGTTTCATCCGCCTCGGCCATGTGCACCTTGCGCATCAAGACAGTGTAGACGGTCGGGATCACGAACAACGTCAGCAACGTACCGACGACCAGTCCGCCGACAATGACCCAGCCGATGGCCTGGCGGGATTCGGCACCGGCACCATGCGCCAGGGCGAGCGGAATAGCGCCGAGCACCATGGCGCCCGTGGTCATCAGAATCGGGCGCATACGTAAAGTCGCAGCTTCCACGACCGCCTCGAACTTCTCCATGCCTCTACTGCGCAGTTGGTTGGCGAACTCGACAATCAGAATGCCATGCTTGGTAATCAGGCCGACCAGCATCACCAGGCCGATCTCGCTGTACACGTTCAGCGTGCCGCCGTGACCCATCAGCGTATTGATCCACATTGCCAGCAGTGCACCGATTCCCGCCAGCGGCACCGTGAACATGATGACCAAGGGTCCGACGAAGCTTTCGAATTGCGCCGACAGCACCAGATAGATGAACACCAGCGCCAGCGCGAAGGTCAGCAGCAGCTGGCCGCCGGCTTCGCGGAATTCGCGGGCCTGCCCGTCGAGGTCGGTCAAGGTCCCCGCGGGCAATTCCTGCTTGACCGTCGCGTCGATGGTTTCGAGCGCCTGACCGAGGGTATAGCCCGAAGCCACGTTGCCGTTGATGACGGCGGCACGAAGCTTGTTGAAGTGGTTGAGTTCCTTCGGCGCAACGGCCTCACTGATCTTGACCAGGTTGGAAAGCTGCATGAGCTGGTCGTCGCGGCCGCGCACGTAGATGGAAGTCAGGTCGGTCGGCTGCATGCGCTTGCTGTCTTCCAGCTGGACCACGACGTCGTATTGCTTGCCCTCGTGCTTGTAACGGGTCACGTCGCGGCTGCCGAGCAGCGTCTGCAGCGTATGGCCGATGACGTCCATCGACACGCCCAGGTCCGACGCCTTGTCGCGGTCGATGTTCACCGCCAGCTGCGGCTTGTTGAGTTTCAGGTCGGTATCCAGCGCGGTGATGCCCGGATACTCGCGCAACTTGGCCATGACCAGGTTCACCTTCCCCTGCAATTCCTCGAAACTGTTGCCATAGATGACGTACTCGATCTGCTTGGTCAGCAGGCCTTGTCCCAGCGACGGCGGATTCAGGGCGAACGAGAGCGCGCCGGGCAAGCCACCGTAGAGCTTCGGCCCGAGTTCCTTCGTAATGTCCAACTGGCTGCGTGTGCGTTGGCTCCATGGCTTCAATACCGCAAAGGCGACGCCGAGATTGACCGGGTTCGGCCGATCCAGCCCGGGCGCAACCACGGCAAACATGGTGGTGATTTCCGGGATCTTGCTGGTGATGCCTTCGACGACGTGCATATAGCCGTCGGTGTAGGACATGGTCGAGCCTTCCGGAGCAACCACGAAGGCGAGGAACAGGCCGCGATCTTCCACCGGCGAAAGTTCTGATTTCAGTTGCATGAACAGAAACACGATGCCGCCGAGAACGGCGATGAACGCCACGCCGATCACCCAGCGATGCCGCAGCGTTGCGCGCAGGATCGCGCGGTAGCCGTTGTTCATGCCTTCGAAGAAGCCCTCGGTGTAGGTGTAGACCCTGCCATGTCCGGGCTTCAGCAGCTTCGAGCACATCATCGGCGTGAGCGTCAGTGCGACGAAGCCGGAAACGATCACCGACGTCGCCACCGTCAGCGCGAACTCGGTGAAGAGTTTCCCGGTATTGCCCGTCATCAACGAAAGCGGCGTGAACACCGCGGCCAGCGTGATGGTCATGGCAATGACGGCGAAGCCGATTTCCTTGCTGCCCTGGAAGGCCGCTTTCCTCGGTGCCATGCCTTCCTCGATGTGGCGGTGGATGTTCTCCAGTACCACGATGGCGTCGTCCACCACCAGGCCGATCGACAGCACCACGCCGAGCAGCGTCAGCGTGTTGATCGAAAAGCCCATCGCCTTGAGGAAGGTGAAGTGGCCGATCACGGAAACCGGGATGGCAACAGCGGGGATCAGGGTCGCGCGCGCGCTGCGCAGGAAGATGAAAATCACCAGCACCACCAGGATCAGCGCCTCGACCATGGTCTCGAAGACCGCCTTGATCGATTCTTCGATGAAGATCGAGGTATCCACCGCGATCCACGCCTTCATCCCGGGGGGCAGCGTGGCCTGCAGCCGCGGCAGCACCGCTTTGACCCCGCGCGCCACTTCCAGCGTGTTGGCGGTCGATTGCTTGACGACACCGAGGCCGATCGCTTCGTTGCCGCCGACGCGCACGATCTTGCGGTTCTCGTAAGGCCCCGGGACGGCGTGGCCGACGTCCTTCAGACGAATCGGGTAGCCGTTCGTCGAGATGATCATATTGTTGAAATCTTCCGGCGACCGCAGGTCGGTGCGCGGCTGGACGGTGAATTCGCGCTGCGTGCTCTCGATGCGCCCGCCAGGAGATTCGACGTTCTGGTTAATGAGCGCGTTCTCGACGTCCTGAACAGTCAATCCTTGCGCCGCGAGCCGCTCCCGGTCGAGCCAGACCCGCATCGAGTACTTGCGCTCGCCGCCGATGATGACCGACGACACGCCGGGCAGGGCCTTGAGCGGGTCCGTCAGGTAGCGGTCGGCGAAATCGGTGATCTCCATCGGCGACTGCCGATCACTGCTGACCGCAATCCAGATGATGGCTTGCGCGTCCGCTTCGATCTTGGAGACTACCGGTTCGTCGATGGTCGCCGGCAACTGCTTACGGATGCGGGAGACGCGGTCGCGAACGTCGGCTGCTGCAGCATCGACTTCGCGGCTGGTCAGGAAGGTGATCGTGATCTGGCTGACTTCCTCCCGGCTGTTGGACTTGATGGTCTTGATGCCTTCGATACCGGAGAGGGAATCTTCCAGCGGCTGCGTGACCGCGCTTTCGATCACCTGCGCCGTCGCCCCCTTGTACACTGTGCGCACCGAAACCACCGGTGGGTCGATGTTCGGATATTCGCGCACGGCCATGCGCGAATAGGACAGGAAGCCCATGAGCACGATGACCAGGCTCATCACCGTGGCCAGAACCGGCCGCTTGATCGAAATTTCGGAGAGAATCATCGTCCCGCCCCTGAATGGATTGACGTCGCGTTCAGCTCTTGGCCGCCGGAGCGGCCGGCACAGCCGGCGGTGCTTCTATCACGCTTACCGGCGCACCGTCCTTGAGCTTCATCTGTCCGTCGGTGATGACCATGTCGTTCGCCGCCAACCCTTTCAGTATTTCCACCGTGCCCGGCGCGCGGTTGCCGATATCGACTTTGGTCAGCGCAGCCTTGCCGTCCACCACGCGGAATACAAAACTATCCTTGCCCTGCGGCCAGATGGCCTGCTCGGGAATGACCACCGCATTGGGACGGCTCTCCAGCGTAATCACCACGCGAACGAACATTCCGGGCTTGAGCTTGAACCCCTTGTTCGGGATGCGGGCCCGCATCGCGATGGTACGGGTGCGCTCGTCGACCACCGGTTCCACGGCATAGACACGCCCTTTGAATTCTTCGCCGGGATAAGCATCCAGCCGCACCGAGATTTCCTGGCTGGGGCGGATCTTCGACAGATAATTTTCCGGGATGCGGAAGTCGACCTTGATGGAGCTGACATTTTCCAGCCGGACGATGTCGCTGCCGGCTTTGACATAGGCACCGGGACTGACCTGACGCAGGCCGAGGATGCCGGAGAAAGGCGCGCGGATCACCGTCTTCGCCACTCGGGATTCGGCTTCATCGACATGGGCCTTGAGGCGCGCTACGTTGCCCACTTGGACGTCCAGCGCATCCTTGCTGATGAAGTGCTGTTCGTACAGTTCCTTGGTACGGACCAGGCGTTGCTCTTCGGTCTTCAGATCCGCGCGCTGGGCTGCCGTTTGCGCTTCGTATTCGGTGCTGTCGATCGTCACCAGCCGCGTGCCGGCGCTGACCGCCTGGCCTTCCTGGAAATGCAGTCCGACGATGCGGCCATCGATTTCGGGACGGATGATCACCGACTCTTCGGCAAGCAAGGAGCCGACTGCGGAGACATCGTCAGATATCCGGGAAATCCTCACCGCCTCTGCCTTGACCGGCAATCCGGGTTTGGCCGCGGCGGCGGTCGCCGGTGTGGCAGGTTTGCCCGCATCGGCCGCTTTTGCCGCATCGGTCTTGGGCGCGTCGGTCTTCTGCGCGGCGGCAGTCGCGTCGCTCTTCGAGCCGCAGCCGGAGATCAATGCCGCGGTGACCAGCGCCGTCAGAATCGTTACATTACGAGTGGTCGGCGTATGCACAACGTATCCCTGAATGGTCCAGTCGATGGCCGGTTGCAGCCGCGTCGACCAGTTAAAAAATTATTGCCAGCGATAAAAAATCCTCGCTGGCAGCGGGCCGTCGGAGATGTTGTTGGATGCGAGACTATCCCGGCGGCGTTTTTTGCTGACTGATTAGTCAGTTATTTATGAATAATAGCCGAGTTTTTCGGTGGCCACCATGAGAATTTCGCTGGATGCACTGCTGGTTTTGGATTCCATCTCCCGTAACGGCAGCTTCGCTGCGGCAGGAGAGGAATTGCACCGCGTCCCCTCGGCCATCACCTACACCATCCAGAAGCTCGAGCAGGACCTCGATGTCAGGCTGTTCGACCGCAGCGGCCACCGTGCGCGCCTGACCGAAGCCGGCGAGGCGCTGCTGCGCGAAGGACGCCATCTGCTGCGTGCCGCGACCGACCTGGAATGTCGCGTCAAGCGCGTCGCGACCGGCTGGGAGAGCGAACTGCGCATCGCGATCGACGACCTGGTGCCGACGGAGCGCCTGTTTCCGCTGCTGAAGGATTTCTATCGCGAAGCGTCCGGCACGCGCCTGCGCTTGACGATGGAAGTGCTGGGCGGCTGCTGGGATGCCCTCATGAGCGGACGGGCCGACATGGTCATCGGGGCGCCTGGCGATGCGCCGCCGGAAGGACTGCTGGCCGTCGAAGCGATGGGAAGTTTCGAATTCGTCTTCGTCGTCTCGCCCGACCATCCGCTCGCCGCGCTGGACGAGCCGTTGTCTGCACAGGACATCCTGCAGCATCGCGCCGTGTCGGCTGCCGACACATCCCGCAATCTGCCGCCGCGCACGTCGGGATTGCTCGACGGACAGGACGCCCTGACCGTACCTACGATGCGTGCCAAGGTCGCCGCGCAGATCGCCGGGCTGGGCGCGGGTTACCTTCCTCTGCCTTGGGCGGCGCCCCACATCGCAGCGGGGCGGCTGGTGAAAAAAGAAGTCGAGGGATCGAAATCGATGACCAACGTCTACCTGGCGTGGCATCCGCGCCAGGCCGGCAAGGCACTCAAGTGGTTTCTCGATCGCTTGCGCGACAAGGCGATCCAGCAATACGTTCTCGGCGAATCGGGGACTTATCCCTCGGCCGACGGCTGACGTTTTATTCCAACTTGCCGCGCCTCGTCGCCGGACAGACGCGGTGCACGGCCAGCGATTCCCGCGCCGATCTTTCCTGTTCGATCTCCACCCGCACACGTTCCATGTTCAGCGCGGCGATGCCATCGAGCAACCGCGCCAACTGGTCGGCAGCCGGCAGGCCCGGCTCGAGATACATCCCGACGCGCCCGCGGAAGATCGCCGTGGCGGTCCCGCTCAGTCCGAACATGTCGAACAGCCCGCGGCTGTTGCCATGGACCCGCGCGATAGCAACGCCGGGATGCTTTTTAAGGACATCGCTGGCAAGCGCGGAAAATGTTGCCGCGTCGCCATCCCCTTCGACAAAGCCGATCACCGCCGTGTCGTTGTCGGACACGAAACGATCGAAACCAGTTTCGTCGAGGACGGTCGGCGCCATGAACGTCAGGAAGGCGCGCCGGCTTCCGCGGCTTCCTGCGCCGCGATATCGCGATGCACTTCCGCCATGTCGATCTCCTGCACTTTCTTGATCACGGCTTCCAGCCCCGACGCCGGCAATGCCCCCGGCTGGGAAAACAGGATCACTTTCTGGCGGAACACCATCAGGGTCGGGATCGAGCGGATCTCGAAGTGTCCGGCCAGCTCGGGCTCCTCCTCGGTGTTCACCTTGGCGAACACCACGCCCTCGTGCTTTTCGGAAGTCGCTTCGAATACCGGCGCGAAACTGCGGCAGGGGCCGCACCACGGCGCCCAGAAATCCACGATGACCGTATCGTTGCCGGTCACCACCTGCTCAAAGTTATCCTTGGTCAATGCAATCGTCGACATAACCGGGCTCTCCTTGGCAGCCCTTCGATTCTGTAGGTATTCACACTATGTAATGGCTTGGTCGTGAAGATCAACCCCGCCTTACATCGTCGGCGGGCGCGAACCGGCCGAAATGCAGCAGGATCGCCGGCAGCACCAGCAGATTGAGCAGGGTCGAGGTGGCCAGTCCCCCGACAATGATGGTGGCCATCGGCCCTTCGATCTCCCGTCCGGGCTCGCCGCTGCCGAGCGCGAGCGGCATCAGCCCCAGCGCGGTAACCAGTGCCGTCATCAATATCGATGGCAGGCGCTCGGCGGCGCCACGCAGTGCGGTATCCGCATTCCACGGCAGCCGCTCCACTTCCACCAGGTGCTGGTAGTGCGATACCAGCATGATCGAGTTGCGCAGCGTGATGCCGAACAGCGTGACGAAGCCGACCAGCGAGCCGAGCGACATCCACCCGCCGCTGGCGAATACCGCGATCACGCCGCCGATCAACGCGAACGGCAGGTTCACAAAGGTGATCAGCAGATTGCGCAGATTGTTGAAGGCGATATAGAGCAGCAGGAAGATGCCGATGCCCGCAAGCGCCGAATGCAGCAGCAGATCGGACCGCGCCTGCGCCTGGGCCTGCGCCGTGCCGGCATAGGCGACGTAATTGCCCTCCGACAGCTTCACTTGCGCGACGATACGGGCGCGGGCGGTGCGCTCGAATTGCTCGATGTCACGACCCTCCGCGCTGGCCGTCACGGTCTGGATGCGACGCCCGCCGGCATGCAATATCTTGTAGCGCCCGCCGGTCATCTCAATGTCCGCAATGTCGCCCAGCCTGATGAGCCGGCCGTCGGGATTGCGCAACGGCAGCGCGGACACTTCGTTGATGCGGTTGCGGTGCGACGGTTCCAGCACGACCACCAGATCGATGACCTGGTTGCCGCGGAAGATCTGCGCCGCCTGCACACCTTCATAAGCCGTCTGTACCGCTTCCAGCACGGCCAACGGTTGCAGGCCGAGTGCGGCGACGCGCTCATGGCGCAGGCGAATGGACAACTGCGGCGCGCCAGGCTGTGCCTGAATCTGTATGTCGCGCGCCCCCGGTACCTCGGCGAGTTCCGAGGCAATCGCCAACGCGTCGCGGTCCAGCAGGTCGAGCGATGATCCATAGAGATTCACCACGAACGGCGCGGCATAGCCGGTGATGGTTTCCTCGATGCGCTCGGTGAGGAAGGTGTTGACCGCGAAGGTCACGCCTGGAAAGGCGCCACCGCGTTGCCCCGAGAGCGTTTCCCGGATCTCCTGCAGGATGCGCGCCTGTTCGTTGCCCGGCAGCGCGCCAATCTCGACTTCGAATTCGCTGTAGTGCGTGCCAAACGTGTCGGCGCCGTTCTTCGAACGGCCGACCCATTGCGCCACCGACTGGACGCCTTTGATCGAACCGATTGCCTTTGACACTTTCTGGCCGATGCGCAGGGATTCCGCTTCCGACGTGCCCGGCACCGACGACATATGCATGATGTAGTGGCCCTCGCGCAGCGCCGGAATGAATTGCCCGGCGAACAGCGGCAACAAACCGATGCCGATCGCGATGACGATGCCAGTCACGCTGATCACGCGTCCCGGATAACGCTCGATGCGGCCGAGTACCGATAAATATTTCGGTTTCAGCCAGCGCACGAATGGCGGATCCTCGGTCTTGAGCTTCGCACGCGCCAGCAGCAGGTAACACAATGCAGGCGTCAGCGTCACCGCGATCAGCAGTGACGCGAGGATGGCGAAGATGTAGGCAAGCCCGAGCGGAGCAAACAGCTTGCCGGCAACGCCGCCCAGCGTCAGCAGCGGCACGAACACCAGCGCCACGATGAACGTGGCGTACACCACCGAGCTGCGTACTTCCACCGAGGCAGCCAGCACGACTTCCCAAACCGGTTGCGGCTGCAGCGAAGCGCGGTTCAGCCGCAGGCGCCGGAAAATGTTCTCGGTGTCGATGATCGCGTCGTCCACGACTTCACCCAGTGCGATCGCCAGCCCGCCCATCACCATGATGTTCAGCGTTACATTGAAATAATCCAGGACCAGAACCGCGGCCAAAAGCGAGACCGGTATCGCCGTGGCACAGATGAATGCAGTGCGTGTGTTGAACAGGAACAGGAACAGCACGACGACCACGAGCAGCGAACCGATGAGGATGTCGCGCTGGACATTACGCACGGCGGTTTCGATGAAATTCGCCGGACGGAACAGCTGCGGATGCAGTTTGACACCTTCCGTCTCCAGCAGCGGCTTGAGTTCGGCCGCGGCCTTTTCCAGATCCTGCGTGACCGCATGCGTATTCGACCCAAGCTGGCCCTGCACCATCATGAACACGCCGGGCGTGCCGTCGATGGCGGCGGCACCGATCGACGGCGCGGCGCCCTCGACGACTTTCGCAAGATCGCCGATGCGCACCGCACGGCCTTCCCGGTAGGCGAGCACGGAACGCGCGACGTCGGCGACCGCGTCCGGTTGCACATCGACCTGCAGCAGGATGTGCTGGTTCGGCGTTTTCACAAAACCGGCGCCGGCCACACCGGTCGCCCGACTTGCCGCGCCGACCACGTCCTCCAGCGCCATGCCGTAGCGATGCAGTTTTTCCGGGTCGACCTGGATCTGCCATTGGCGCACGTCTCCGCCGAACACGTTGACCTCCGCCACACCGCGCACCGCCAGCAGGTGCGGACGAATCACCCAGTCCACCAGCGTGCGCAATTCCATGAGGCTGCGATTCTCGGAAGTGATGCCGATACCGAGGACGGTGCTGGCCGATGAAGTGAGCGGAGTCATCGCAGGCACGATGCCCTTTGGCAGTTGCGTCGGCAGAGCGGCCAGACGCTCGCTCACCACTTGCCGGTTGCGGTAGCTGTCCGATCCATCCTGAAAGAACACGTGGACGACGGACAAACCGGGAATCGACTGCGAGCGCAGGCTCTCGAGTCCGGACACGCCGGACAGCGCGTTCTCGATCGGCTGGGAAACCTGGGTCTCGACCCGTTCCGCGGACAGTCCCGGCGCCTCGGTCTGAATCACGACCTGGCTGGGCGAAAACTCCGGGAACACGTCCAGGTGCGCCCGGGACAACGTGAACAGTCCGTAAACGACGATCGTGAGCGCCAGCGCGACGATCACACCGGGATAGCGGATGGACTGGCGGACTATGTACGAGATCAAGATTTAAGGAAATTCAAAGGCGTTGAGGTCCTCAATCTTCGTTTTCATTGCGTATCTGATACTTGAGTTCCTCGGAGAGCAGCAACTGCGCGCCGCTGACGACGACTTCGTCAGCTTCGTCGAAGCCCGTCGTGTTGAACCAGCCGCCTTCCATTTCGTCCGTGGTGGAAACCCCGAAGCGGGCAAAGGTCTGCTCGTCGTCCTTCACGTAGGCCCAGGCTTTGCCGGCATGCCAGACCACCGCAGCCGATGGCACGATCACGCCGCTCACCGGAGCGCCGCCCATCCTGATGCGCGCCGCGACCCGCATACCGGCGCGGAAGCCGCCGCCGTTCACCAGATAGAAATAGGTCTCGCCGGGAAACGCCGGATCGATCTGCGGCGAATCGGCGACAAAGCTGGCCGGATGCGGATTCTCGCGTGCCATCGCCGGCGCGACTGCAACCTTTGCGTGCGCGGTTGCGCGAGGAAGGTCGTACGGAAACACGAGTTGCACCAGAAATGCCGATTGTTGCAACAGCGACCGGATCGTCTGCGAATCGGGATTGGTGGCCCAGCCGGTTATGCTTGCACCCCACGAGCCGCGAATCGCATCGCGGATGCTTTCCGCAGCCTGGTCTGCAGCCGCCTGCCGCGCCAGCTCGGCACGATAGCGCCCTTCAGCAGACTTCAGCGCCTGCTCCGACACGTTGCGGTCGTCGCGAAACAGCGTTTCCATGCGCCGATACTCGGATTCTGCCGCGGCAAGCGTTGCTCGCGAGGCCTTCGACTCGGCAGTCGCGGCAAGGTAACGGCCGCGCAATTCCACGAGCGGCTGCAGGTTCGCCACGATGCCGTAAACCTCGAAGGCGGCTTCCCGCTTGGCGGACTTCAAGGCTTGCACGGCTATACCGGCGGCTTTCTGGCTTTGCGCCGGAATGCGCACGACCGAGCGCCCGTCTTCGACCCCCGCCGTCGAGATGGCCTTGATCTGGTCTTCGTGTTTTTCGGCCTGCATACCCAACTCGTCGCGCGAGTAGTAAATCAGAGCCCACGACAACAGCGTGATGACCACTGCCATCACCGCGATGGCGGCTTGAGCGGGGCGCAACTTCATGAATTCGACGCCCGGATCATGGTCTGGACACCTGCTTGGGCATAGTGGCGGAACGCGAACCCTCCACGTTCGGACCCACCTCGAAATCGCCAAGCAGCGGAAGCTGCACGGCATCTTCCAGATGCGCCACAGCCTGGCGCGCTTCGACGAGCGCCGCCTGAAGCATCGTTTCCGATGCGAGCGTGTCGATACGTGCGGCGACAAGCTGCATCCGGTCCGCGGCACCCGCATCGAACTGCCGGTTCATCCGGGATTCCTGCTCCTGCTGCACTTGCAACCTATGCTCGGCAGCCGCTATGCGATCGCGTGCCAGCCGGAATTGCGCGCCGGCGCGCTCGGCGAGCGTGATGACATCAGCCTGGGTAGCCGCGAATTGTTCCGCTGCCAGTTCGCGCCGCGCCTGTGCCTCCCGGATCGAAGCACGCGTCCGCGCTGCCGGCGGCAGCGACATGCCGACTGCAAGCGACCAGACGTTGTCGCCCTGATCCCAGGCGTAGCCCGGTCCCAGGGCAATGTCGGGATTCTGCGCGGCCACCGCTGCTTTGACCTCGGCATCGGCTGCGCCGAATTCCAGCAGCTTGCGATGAACGTCGAGACGATTGCGCAACGCCATGCGGCGCAGTGCGCCGACATCCATGTCGGTGCGTGGTGACACGCCCGCATCGAATCGCAGCCTCATGCGTTCGAGCACTTCCAGAGACAGGCCGAGTGCCGCAGCAAGTTCGCCCTGCGCACGCTGCTGCCTCGCCAGTTCCTGGCTGCGCAACAGTTCAAGCTGGGAATAGGCGACACGCTCGACCCCGAGATCGCGAGCCGACAACATGCCCGCTTCCACACGACGATTGACCAGGCCGAGCATGTCCTTGCGCGCCATAAGCTGTGCGTCCAGCGATTGCAGTGCGTCGCGGCTCGCTTGCAGTTCCAGGTAACGGTCGCGCACGCGACCGCGCACCATCCACGCTGCATTGGCGACGTCGAGATCGGCGGCATCGGCCAGGAATGCGCTGCGTTCGGCACGCGCGGCGCGCCTGCCTTGCGCAACCAGCGGGATTTCCAGTTCCAGCCCGAGAGTCCAGGGTCCGTTGTTATCGGGAAGGGTCCGGCTGTGATATTCGGGTTTCAACCTTCCTGACCAGGACTGCGGCTGCGCTGCGGAGCCCAACTCCGCGTGTGCGACTTCGGCGCGCGCACGTGCAGTGCGAATGTCCGCATGGAAATATAAGGCGACCAGGGTCAGTTCCTTCAGGCCCCATTGCTCCGGCGGCCAGGCGTTCGGCGCATAGCCGTTCGCCGTCACAAACTGTTTCAGACCATCGACATCGCCGGAGCGGGCGATGAATTCGGCAGCCGTCGCTTCCGCTTCGAGCGGTCTGGGTGAATAAGGAACGGTCGAACAGGCTGCAATCGCAATTGCTGCTGCCAGGCCGGGAAGAAATGTCAGGCAACCGCGCGACATCGCACCGCTCAGTGCAGTTTGATGTGAGGCCCGGTGCGCCGCGTGATGATGCGCGCCAGCGTATCGAGGAAGACTTTGGTGAAACCGTGCAGCGCGAGCTCGTGCATCTTGTACAGCGACAGATACATGATCTTCGCGAAAAAACCTTCGATCATGACGCTGCCGCGCGTGATGGCGCCCATCAGGCTGCCGATGGTGCTGAATTTTCCCAGCGAGATCAGCGATCCGAAATCGCGATACGCGTACGGGCGCAACGGTTCGCCGTGCAAGTGGCGCGGCAGCATCCTGGTCAGATGTGAAGCCTGCTGATGCGCGGACTGGGCACGCGGCGGCACCGCGATTTTCTTTTCCGGCCAGGGGCAGCTTGCGCAGTCGCCGAACGCAAAGATGTTTACGTCGCGCGTGGTCTGCAGGGCTTGCGTGACCACAAGCTGGTTGATGCGGTTGGTCTCCAGTGCGCCGATGTCCTTGAGGAAATCGGGCGCCTTGATGCCTGCCGCCCACACCACCAGTTCCGCCGGAATCTCCCGGCCGGTCGCGGTTTTCACGCCACGGGGCGACACCTCGGTGACGCGCTCGCCGGTGAGCACTTCGACGTTCAGTTTCTTCAGGAGGCCGAGTACCGCATTCGACAAACGCTCGGAAAGCGCCGGCAGGATTTTAGGCGCAGCTTCGACGATGGTGATCTTGATGTCCCGCTCGGGGTTGATACGGTCCAGTCCGAAGGACAGAAATTCGCGGATGGTATTGTGCAGTTCCGCCGCAAGTTCTACGCCGGTGGCCCCGGCGCCGATGATGGCGATATGCAGTTGCCCGGACTCGATCCGGCCCTGTTGCGCGTTCGCACGCAGGCAGGCATTGAGCAATCGCGAATGAAACAAGGCCGCCTGCTGCGGATTGTCCAGCGAGATCGCATGTTCCGTCGCGCCCGGCGTGCCGAAGTCGTTGGTGGTACTGCCAACGGCAAGGACCAGGGTGTCGTATGCAATCCCGCGGGCGGGCAGGACTTCACGACCGGCCTCGTCGAACGTTGGCGCAAGATGGATTTCTTTAGTGGCACGATCGAGCCCATCCATTCGGCCGAGGCGGAACTGGAAATGATGCCAGCGCGCCTGATACAGATAGTCGAGCTCGTGATCGTTCAGGTCCATGCTGCCGGCGGCCACCTGGTGCAGCAACGGTTTCCACAGATGGGTACGCGATCGATCGACCAGCGTGATCAACGCCCTCCTGCGCCTGCCCAGCGTTCTTCCGAGCTGCGTGGCCAGTTCGAGTCCACCGGCTCCGCCGCCGACGATGACGATCTTATGCAGTTCGCGGGTTGATTTTTGTTCGCTCGCCATCGGAATGGACGGCCAATGCGGCCGGAATATCGGGAATAAGCAACGGATGAAGCTGGGAGTTTATCTTGTTGCCGGAAACACTGCCCGTAGCAAAAAAGCCCGCTACGAGAGCGGGCTTCGTTGGCAAATGCCGTGTATCAACGCTGCGGTTTCAGTCGCTCGAAACCGAATACCGGCCGCTATTGCGAACCAATCAGGCGGCGGCAATGCGCTGTGCCGGCTCGCGCACTGTGATCAACCCTTTAAGGGCGGCGCGATTCACCGCCGAGAGCACCGCCCGCAGCGTCGCCGTAACGATGTTGCCGTGCATCCCGGCACCATACAGAGTCTGGTCGCGGCCGATGCGGATCTGCACATACGCCACCGCGGTCGCATCCTCGCCGCTGCCCACGGCATGCTCGTGGTAGTTCATGACGTGCACATCGACGCCGCAACCTTCGCATAACGCCCGCACGAAGGCGTCCACCGGGCCGTTGCCCTTGCCGGCGATGGCAATCTCGCGCCCGTTGAATTTCAGCCGCGCGGAAACATTTTCGACTTCGCCGTGGCCGGCTTCATGCGTGATGCGGTGTTCGATGTAGGCAAGAGGCCGCTCGTTCTCCAGATATTCGCGATCGAAGGCAGCCTTGATCGCGATCGACGAAAGCTCCTTGCCGCTCGCGTCCGTGATGACCTGGATCACCTGGCTGAACTCGATCTGCAGCAGGCGCGGCAGGGACAACCCGAAATCGCGTTCGAGCAGATAGGCGATACCGCCTTTGCCCGACTGGCTGTTGACGCGAATGACCGCGTCGTAGGCGCGACCGAGGTCGGCCGGATCGATCGGCAAATACGGCACTTCCCAGAGATCAGTCGCCTTGCGCGCGGCGAGACCCTTCTTGATCGCATCCTGATGCGAACCGGAAAAAGCCGTGAACACCAGTTCACCGCCGTAGGGATGGCGCGGGTGTACCGGCAACTGGTTGCTGTGCTCGACCGCGCGGATCACGGCATTGATGTCGGAGAAATCGAGTCCGGGATCGACGCCCTGCGTATAGAGATTGAGCGCCAGCGTAACGAGGTCCACGTTGCCGGTGCGCTCGCCGTTGCCGAACAGGCAGCCTTCGATGCGGTCGGCGCCGGCCATGACAGCGAGCTCTGCGGCGGCCACCGCGCAGCCGCGGTCGTTATGCGGATGCACCGACAACACGGCGCTGTCGCGATTGGCGATGTGGCGGCCGAACCACTCGATCTGGTCGGCGTAAACGTTGGGTGTGGCCATCTCCACCGTGGCCGGCAGATTCAGAATGGCCGGCCGACGCGGCGTCGGCTGCCAGACCGCGTTGACCGCGTCGCAGATCTCGACGGCGAAATCCAGTTCGGTTCCGGTAAAGCTTTCCGGAGAGTACTGGAATACCCAGTCGGTTTCCGGCTGCTCGCGGGCACAGTCGCGAACAACGCGCGCGCCATCGACGGCAATGGCGACGATGCCCGGCTTGTCCAGGCCGAACACCACGCGGCGCTGCACCGTCGAAGTGGAGTTGTACAAATGCATGATGGCGCGCTTCACGCCGCGCAGGGATTCGAAAGTGCGACGGATCAGCGGTTCGCGCGCCTGGGTCAGCACCTGCACCGTGACGTCGTCAGGGATCAGTTTTTCCTCGATCAGCTTGCGCACAAAATCGAAATCGGTCTGTGAAGCGGCAGGGAAACCGATCTCGATTTCCTTGAATCCGGTTTTCAGCAGCAGCATGAACATGCGCAATTTGCGCTCCGCATCCATCGGCTCGATCAGCGCCTGGTTGCCGTCGCGCAGGTCGACGCTGCACCAGACCGGCGGCCGGGTGATGACTTGATTCGGCCAGGTCCTGTCGGGCAAGGCGACCGGGGCAAACGGACGGTATTTCTGTGAAGGGTTTCGGTTCATGTCATGGTCTCGCATATTGTTGATAAGCCACCACCGCCGGGCTTTGCCTGGTTGGGCTTTGTCTGGCGGGCTTGGGTACTGCGAGGTTGGAGTTAGTTTATGTGCGCGCGGGGCGCAGCAGCAGGCCGGTCAGCAGATTGCTGACAAGGAAAAGACCGGATTGGCCGTGCTGTTGGGAAACCATGTGCCCGACTATAAGCAGATTTTTCGGGCTTCGCAAGCCCCAGTCTCTGCCCTATGGCCCGGAGGGCGGGGTAGGAGGCTTCCTGCGCAGCCGTTCCCAGGCCCACATTGCGTAGCCCGAAGCGGCATAAATCGCAAACAGGCTGAACAGGAGTTCCGGCAGATTGTTGGCGACCTGCATCAGCGCCACCACGCTGAGCGCAATCATCACCACCATGCGAAACGGCACGCTCTTGCGCAGGTTGATGTCCTTGCCGCTGTAGAAGCGCACACTGCTGACCATCGTGATGCCGGCGAACAGCGTCAGTCCCCAGGCCAGCAGGGGAACGTCGGCGCGGGCCACGTCGTAGGATTCCATGGCCCATACCAGCCCGGCGATCAGTCCGGCCGCGGCCGGGCTCGGCAGGCCCTGGAAGTAGCGCTTGTCGACCACGTCGATATTGGTGTTGAAGCGCGCCAGGCGCAATGCCGCGCAGGCGCAGTAGACGAAAGCGGCGAACCAGCCCAGCTTGTCCATGCCC
This sequence comes from Betaproteobacteria bacterium, assembly GCA_016194905.1. Taxonomy (NCBI): domain Bacteria; kingdom Pseudomonadati; phylum Pseudomonadota; class Betaproteobacteria; species Betaproteobacteria bacterium. The sequence continues at coordinate 115,317 of JACQAP010000012.1, read as the reverse complement.
TTCAGCGACCATTCGTAGATCACCAGCGCCGGTGCCGCGCCGAACGAAACCATGTCGGACAGGCTGTCGAATTCGGCGCCGAATTCGCTCTGCGTGCGGGTAAGCCGCGCCACTCTGCCATCGAGGCCGTCGAACACCATCGCCGCAAAAATGCCCTTCGCGGCCAGTTCGAACTGCAGGTTCATCGCCTGCACGATGGCATAGAAACCGGCGAACAACGCACAGGTGGTGATCGCATTGGGAAGCCAGTAGATACCGGTACGGCGAATACCGGTGCGGCTGAGCCAGCGGGCCTTGGGCGCGGGATGATTCATTCCAGGCTCATGATTTGGCCGGCAGCCGCGCCAGGATGGTCTCCCCGGCAAAAACCTTGTCGCCCACCGCGGCATGCGGCTTGGCCTCGACGGGCAGATACACATCCACGCGGGAACCGAAGCGAATGAAGCCGAAACGTTGTCCGCGCTTCAACCGGTCCTTCGTCTGCACATAACAGAGGATGCGGCGCGCGATCAGCCCGGCGACCTGCACGCAGGTCACTTCCGCGCCGCTATCGGTATGGATCCACAATGCGTTGCGCTCGTTTTCGAGTGAAGCCTTGTCGAGCGCGGCATTGAGGAACCGGCCGCCGAAATACCAGCCCTTCCTGACCTCGCCATCGACCGGGCTGCGATTCGAATGCACGTTGAACACGTTCATGAACACGCTGATCTTCAGCGCATTGCGATCCAGGTACGGGTCCCTCGCCTTATCCACGGCGACGACGCGTCCGTCGGCCGGCGAGATCACTGCGTCCGCATCGGCGGGCGCGGATCGCGGCGGATCGCGGAAAAATTGCAGGATGAAAAGCGTTGCCAGCCAGAATGGAATCGACCACCAGCCCCAGCCGCCGGTGACGACTATCGAGAGGACGAGCGCAACCCCGAGGAATGGCCAGCCCTCTTTGGCAATGATGGGGTGGGGATAGTCAGTTCTCACGGCGTAAGGGGCGAGGGGCGAGCGGGAAAAAACGCATTTCTCTTCATCCCTTTTCCTATGACCCCACTCACTAGTTTTTGGACTGGTCGACCAGGCGGTTGGCCTTGATCCAGGGCATCATTTCGCGCAGCTTGCCGCCGACGATTTCGATCTGGTGTTCGCGACCGATGCGGCGCATGGCGCCCAGCTTGGTGGCGCCGGTCTTGTTCTCAAGCAGGAATTCCTGGGCGTATTGCCCGGTCTGGATTTCCTTGAGGATCTTGCGCATCTCCTTGCGCGTGTCCTCGGTGATGATGCGCGAACCGCGGGTGAAGTCGCCGTACTCGGCGTTGTTCGAGATCGAATAACGCATGTTGGCTATGCCTCCCTCGTAAATCAGGTCGACGATCAGCTTGAGTTCGTGCAGGCATTCGAAGTATGCCATTTCCGGAGCGTACCCCGCTTCGACCAGCGTCTCGAAGCCCGCCTGGATCAGCGCCGTGGTACCGCCGCACAGCACGACTTGTTCGCCGAACAGATCGGTCTCGGTCTCTTCGCGGAAATTGGTTTCGATGATGCCGGCCTTGCCGCCGCCGATTGCCGCGGCATAGGACAGCGCCAGATCGCGCGCCTTTTTCGAGGGATTCTGGTGGATTGCAATCAGCATGGGCACCCCACCTCCCTGGGCATACGTTGAACGCACCGTATGTCCCGGCGCCTTTGGCGCCACCATCACGACATCGAGATCGGCGCGTGGCGTAACCTGGCCGAAATGGATGTTGAATCCGTGCGCGAAGGCCAGCGCGGCTGCCTTTTTGATGCTGCTTTCGATTTCGCGATACACCTCGCCGATATGTTCGTCCGGCAGCAGAATCATCACGAAGTCCGCGTTCTTCACGGCGTCGGCCAATTCCTTGACTTCCAACCCGGCCTTTTTCGCCTTGTCCCAGGACGCGCCGCCCTTGCGCAGGCCGACCGTAACCTTGACGCCGGAATCCTTCAGATTGAGCGCGTGGGCATGCCCTTGCGAGCCGTAGCCGAGGATGGTGACTTTCTTGCTCTTGATCAGACGCAGGTCTGCGTCCTTGTCGTAGAAAACTTTCATGTTCGCCTCTTGTGGTAAATGCGTGAAGGGGTGAGGGTAAGGGATGAGGGATCAAAACGCTGTTTTCCTCCTCACTCCTCCCCCTCACTCCTCACTCAGACTTTAAGGATGCGCTCGCCCCGGCCGATACCCGAGGCGCCCGTTCGCACCGTTTCCAGGATGACGCCCTGTTCGAGCGCTCCCAGAAAGGCATCGAGCTTGCTGCCGGTGCCGGTGAGCTCGATGGTGTATGCCTTGTCCGTTACATCGACGATGCGGCCGCGAAAGATGTCCGCCATGCGCTTCATTTCTTCGCGGTCCTTGCCCGAGGCACGCACCTTGACCAGCATCAGCTCGCGCTCGATGTGATCGCCGCCGGACAAATCCACGACCTTCACGATGTCGACCAGCTTGTTCAGTTGCTTGGTTATCTGCTCGATCACATCGTCGGAGCCGGAGGTGACGACAGTCATGCGCGACAACGACGGATCCTCGGTGGGAGCAACGGTCAGCGACTCGATGTTGTAGCCGCGCGCGGAGAACAGGCCGGCCACGCGCGACAGCGCACCCGGCTCGTTCTCCATGAGTAGGGAGATGATGTGACGCATGTTGGGTTAAACCAGGATCATTTCCGACAGGCCTTTGCCACCCGGCACCATCGGAAAAACGTTCTCGGTCTGATCGGTGATGAAGTCCATGAACACGAGGTCGTTCTTGCGGCTGAACGCCTCCCTGAGCGCCGGCTCCACGTCCTCCGGCTTGTCGATGCGCATACCCACGTGGCCGTAGGACTCGGTGAGTTTGACGAAGTCGGGCAATGCGTCCATGTAGGATTCCGCGTAGCGGTTGCCGTGAAAGAATTCCTGCCACTGGCGAACCATGCCCATATAACGGTTGTTCAGGTTCACGATCTTGACCGGCAGGCGATACTGCTTCGCCGTGGACAGTTCCTGGATGCACATTTGAATGCTCGCCTCGCCGGTGACACAGGCGACGGTTGCATCCGGATGCGCAAGCTGGACACCCAGCGCGTAAGGCAGACCGACCCCCATGGTGCCCAGGCCACCCGAATTGATCCAGCGCCGCGGCTTGTTGAACTTGTAGAACTGCGCGGCCCACATCTGATGCTGGCCGACGTCCGAGGTCACGTACATGTCCATGTCCTTGGTCAGTTCGTAAAGCTTCTCGACCACGGACTGCGGCTTGATGATTTTCGAGTTGCGGTCGTACTTCAGGCAATCGCGGCCTTTCCATACGCCGATCTGATCCCACCAAGTCTTGACCGCCACCGGGTCCGGCCGCTCCTTGCCCGCGGCCAGTTGGCGGTTCATTTCCTGCAGAACTTCCCTGACATCGCCGACGATGGGCACGTCCACTCGCACGCGCTTGGAAATCGAGGAGGGATCGATGTCGACGTGGATGATCTTGCGATCTTCCTGGAAGAAATGCTTCGGGTTGCCGATCACGCGGTCATCGAAGCGCGCGCCGATGGCAAGCAACACGTCGCAGTTCTGCATCGCCATGTTGGCCTCAAAGGTGCCGTGCATGCCAAGCATGCCGACGAACTGCGGATCGGTGGCCGGATAGCCGCCCAGTCCCATCAAGGTATTGGTGCAGGGAAAGCCCAACGCATGGACCAGATGAAGGAGTTCCGCCGCCGCGTTGCCGAGCACGACGCCACCGCCGGTGTAGATCATCGGGCGCTTGGCTTCCAGCAACAGCTGCAACGCCTTCCTGATCTGGCCGCTGTGGCCCTTGACCACCGGGTTGTAGGAGCGCATCGACACCGATTGCGGATAGAAAAAGTTCGTCTTCGCGGTCTGCACGTCTTTGGGGATATCGACCAGCACCGGACCGGGACGGCCGGTGGCGGCGAGGTAGAACGCCTTCTTCATCGTGACCGCGAGGTCCTTGACGTCCTTGACCAGGAAATTGTGTTTGACACAGGGACGCGTCACACCGACGGCGTCCACTTCCTGGAATGCATCCTGACCGATGGCGTGAGTCGGCACCTGTCCGCTGATGATGACGACCGGGATGGAATCCATGTACGCGGTCGCGATTCCGGTGACCGCGTTGGTAACGCCGGGGCCGGATGTCACCAGCACGGCCCCTACCTTCTCGGTCGAGCGCGCGTAGGCATCGGCGGCATGCACCGCCGCTTGTTCGTGGCGTACCAGGATGTGTTTTACCTTCTCCTGCTTGAAGATTTCGTCGTACAGGGGCAGGACCGCACCGCCGGGATAGCCGAACAGGAATTCGACGCCTTCTGCCTGAAGACATCGCATCGTGATCTCGGCACCGGACAACTCGGTGGTAACGCCGGCAGTCAATTCCATGGAAACACCCGAAAAAAACAACTAGTTGAGATTGTGCTGCGAAAACTTGGCAAGATACCGGCATCGGGAATGTCGGTCAAGGAAAGGTCCGGCGGCGCAACACCAGCGGCTTTGGCCGATCGGCCGCCGGGCTACTGGCGGGCGCGGATCCAGCGCTTCCAGGCGTCGAACAACCGGGCTTCGCGCGCTGCAATGGCCGAACGCTTCCACAGCGTGTCCGCCCAGAAATCGTCCTGGTCGAGGGTGCACATGAAGCCGCCGGCTTCTTCCAGGATCAACGAACCGGCAGCGTAGTCCCACAATTTCTGTCCGCCATGCAGGTAGACGTCGAAGCGCCCCGCCGCGACATAACACCATTCCAGGGTACTGGCGCCGAAATTGCGCTGGGACGAATAGGGCGGCTCAGCCACCAGTTCGCGCGCAAGCCCGGGCGGGAGACGCTTGAAGTCGATCTGCGCCATGGCATTGCGCAGATGCGGCACATGCTCCTTGATCGGCAGGCGCTCGCCGTTGAGAAAGGCCCCGCCGGCCTTTTCGGCGTAGAACACCTCGTCGGCGATCGGGTCGTAGACCACACCGAGCACGCTACGCCCGTTGATCATCAGCGCCACCGAGACGGCGAAGTACGGCAGTCCGTTGACGAAGTTCGACGTTCCGTCGATCGGATCCACGCACCACAGCCCTTCCGTGCCGGCCAGCCAGTACTCCGCCTGCTGCTCCGGCGTCATTTCCTCGGCCACGATCGGACCGGAATAGATCTTCGGCAGGACGCGCGACAAAGCTTCCTGCGCGGCCAGATCCGCCTCGGTAAACAGACTGCCATCGGATTTGCGTTGTTGCGCCACCTTCAGGTAGCGCGGCATGACTTCCTTCGCCGCAACTTCCCGCACGCAGGCGATGACCTGCTCCAGCATGCCCCGGATGGGCCGGACTACCGCTTCCATTTGATGGAGCATCCCTGGCTTGGAATCTGCCCGGCCGGACCGCTGCCGGTTTCGGCAATCGTCTTCATGGCCTCGAACAGGTCGCGTCTGGCATTCGCCACCGGCGTAGTCTTCGACGCATCCAGGCGGCCTCGATACTGCAATTCGAGGTTCCTGTTGAAGCCAAAAAAGTCCGGCGTGCACACCGCGTCGTAGGCGCGCGCGACTTCCTGGGTTTCATCGAAAAGATAAGGGAAAGGAAATTTGAAATCGCGGGCCACGTGCTGCATGTTCTCGAACGAATCTTCCGGATAATCGTCAGGATCGTTGGAGCTGATCGCAATGGCATTGACGCCGAGGGCCTCGAGTTCGGCGCAATCGCGGATCAGGCGCTCGCGTATGGCTTTGAGGTACGGGCAATGATTGCAGATGAACATCACCAGCAACCCATTGGGCCCGCTCGCGTTCTCCAGTGTGTACCGCTTGCCATTCGTAGCGGGCAGATCGAACACACGCGCCTTCCAGCCGAAATTGCAGACTGGCGGTTGAGCCCCCATTCGTCAGGCCCCCGGGCCGCTTGAAGGCCCTGCAGAAGCGCTTGAAGCCCTTTTATAAACTCTAAGACAGACCCGATTGTGCATGGCAAAATCTTAGCATGGATAAAGACTTAGATAGAAAACTCACGGCAAAATCGGGGGCTCGGTTCCATTTTGAGGGCAAGCTCGGCAATGGCTCGGAAGTGCGCCTGCACCCGGCCGCGGCCCATCATGCGGTGCGTGTGTTGCGGCTCGCCGTGGGCGAGCCTGTGGTGATGTTCGACGGGCTGGGCGGCGAATTCGAGGCGCGCATTACGCGCATAGACCGAGGCGATGTATCGGTCAAGACCGGCGCACATCTTGACGTCGAGCGCGAATCCCGGTTGCACGTCCGGCTGGTGCAGGGACTGTCGAGCGGCGATCGCATGGACATTACATTGCAGAAAGCGGTCGAACTCGGCGTGGCGGCAATCCAGCCCGTCGCCACCGAGCGCAGCGTCGTAAAACTCAAGGATGAACGCGCGCAACGCCGCGTCGAGCACTGGCAGAACCTGGTGATCTCGGCGTGCGAACAATGCGGCCGCAATCGCGTGCCGGAAGTCTCGCCATTGATGAGCCTGCCTGACTGGCTGGCGCAACTCGATATGCCCGCAGCCGATGACGAAGCGAGATTGCTGCTATCTCCGACGGCCTCCGTCCCGCTGAAGGCCCTTGCGCCGAAGGCACGCATGACACTGTTGATCGGTCCCGAAGGCGGCCTGTCGCCGGTGGAAAACCAGCTTGCCCAGTCGCGTTGGTTCAGACAGGTTCGGCTCGGCCCGCGCATCCTGCGCACGGAGACAGCGGCGCTGGCCGCGCTATCTGCAATCCAGGCGCTGTGGGGCGACTTCTAGAGAGGCGCTGCTATACTTCGCGTCCAATTTCCCCAAAAGACCGGACGCTCGAACCCGGACGCATAAACATGGAAATCAAGAACAGCACCTTCATCGTCACCGGCGGCAGTTCCGGCCTCGGTGCGGCCACAGTCGAAATGGTGGTCGCAGCCGGCGGCAACGCGATCATCGCCGACGTCAACAAGGCGCAGGGCGAGGCATTGGCAGCCAAGCTCGGCAGGCACGCGCGTTATGTCGAGTGCGACGTGACACGCGAGGATCACGGCAAAGCCGTTGTGGCCGCTGCGCTGAAGGAGTTCGGCGGTCTGCAGGCGCTGGTGAACTGCGCGGGTATCGCCATCGGCGAAAAAACCGTCGGCAAGGAAGGTCCGCATTCGCTGGAAAAATTCGCCAGGGTCATCAACATCAATCTGATCGGCAGTTTCAACATGATCCGCCTGGCCGTGGACGCGATGTCGAAACTGCAGCCCAACGCGGCTGGCGAGCGCGGCGTGATCGTCAACACGGCTTCGGTCGCCGCCTTCGACGGACAGATCGGCCAGGCGGCCTACTCGGCGTCCAAGGGTGGGATCGTCGGCATGACGCTGCCGATCGCGCGCGACCTGTCGCGCAGCGGTATCCGCGTCATGACCATCGCGCCGGGCATATTCGAAACGCCGATGCTCATGGGCATGCCGCAGGAAGTGCAGGACGCACTCGGCAGGATGGTGCCGTTCCCGCCGCGCCTGGGTCGTCCCGCCGAATACGCGCAACTCGTCAGGCAGATCGCCGAGAATGAAATGCTGAACGGCGAAGTGATCCGGATCGACGGCGCCATCCGCATGCAACCGAGGTAGCGAATTCGGGAGCCGACATGCAAGCCGCCCAGCAAGCCAACTTCGTACGCTGGTTCCGCGCTGCCGCGCCGTACATCCACGCGTTCGGCGGACGCACCTTCGTCATCGCCTTCGGTGGCGAAGTCGTGGCGGACGGGTCGTTCGTCGCGCTCACGCACGACCTGAATCTGCTCGCCAGCCTCGGGGTACGTCTGGTGCTGGTGCACGGTGCGCGGCCGCAGATCGAAGCGCAGCTGCGCTCGGCCGGCCTGAAAACGCAGTACGTAAGGGGAATCCGCGTCACGGATGAACAGGCGCTTGCCGGCGTGAAACAGGCGAGCGGACAAGTGCGCGTGGAGATCGAGGCGTTGCTGTCGATGGGACTGCCGAACTCGCCGATGGCGAATGCCGACATCCGGGTTGCGTCGGGCAACTTCGTCACCGCGCGGCCGCGCGGGGTCGTGGACGGGGTGGACATGTGCCACACCGGCGAAGTGCGTAAAGTCGACGCGGATGCGATCAACATTCGCCTCGACGATGGCGAACTGGTGCTGCTGTCCCCGCTCGGCTACTCCCCTACCGGCGAAATTTTCAACGTGACGCTGGAAGACGTCGCCGCGGAAACCGCCATCGCGCTGGGTGCGGAAAAACTCGTGTTCCTGATGAACGAGCCGGGGCTGAAGGGCAAAAGCGGGCGACTGCTGCGCGAACTCACGGTTTCCGACGCCGAGAAACTGCTGCGCAAGGAAGAGTCGCTGTCGGACGATGCCAGGCTGTATCTGCCGCTTGCGATCAAGGCCTCCAAAGGCGGGGCGGCCCGCGTGCACATGATCAGCCGCCATGCCGATGGTGCGCTGCTGCTGGAATTGTTCACCCATGACGGCATCGGCAGCATGGTCACGCGCGATCCGCTCGAGCAGCTGCGCGACGCGACCATCGAGGACGTCGGCGGTGTCCTGCGGTTGATCGAACCACTCGAGGCCGACGGAACGTTGGTCAAACGCTCGCGCGAACTGCTCGAGATCGAAATATCGCGGTTCAGCGTGCTCGAACACGACAAGGTCATCGTCGGCTGTGCCGCGCTCTACCCTTTTCCGAACGAAAAGTCGGCGGAGCTCGCCTGCGTGGCCGTGGATCCCGACTATCGCGACTTCGGGGCCGGGGAACAGCTGCTGAAGTGGATCGAGGAAAAGGCGAAGAAGCAGCGCGTCAAGCGGCTGTTCGTGCTGACCACGCGCGCCGCCCACTGGTTCATCGAGCATGGCTTCGTCGAGACCGGCGTGGGCAGCCTGCCGAAGCAGAAACAGGCTCTCTACAACTTTCAGCGCCGCTCCAAGGTCTTGATCAAGTCGATCTAGCGCCGTGCTGCCGCAACACATCGACCGGCCTATAATCGTCCGAGAATTTCCGCGGTTGCCGCTTGTCACAAAGATGTAACCAAATCGCGACGAATTCAATCTAACCTGTTGAACCATAAAAAATGGCAAGAACGGTGAAGTGTGTAAAGCTTGGCCGGGACGCGGAGGGGCTGGATTTTCCTCCCTTCCCCGGGGAACTGGGCAAGCGTGTATTCGAGAACGTTTCCAAAGAGGCCTGGAAGGGCTGGCTCGAGCACCAGAAAATGCTGGTCAACGAGAACCGCCTCAGCCTCGCGGATCCCAAGGCACGCAAATACCTTCTGCAACAGACCGAGAAGTATTTCTTCGGTCAGGGGGTCGATGCGGCTACGGGCTATGTTCCGCCACCGAAGGGCTAGCTCAAGTCACTAGTCGCGCCGGCCGGCATGTCCGGCGCCGCCCTTCTCCGTTTGCCTGTCAGACCGGGGAGCTGAAAATTACCAAAGCGGGTCACACCAAGGCGGAGTCGGCCGACCGCGCAGCTACGCTCGCGCCGGAGAAGGCCGCCCGCAAGCGGGCCGCACTCGTTGCCGACAAATCGGGCAAGGTCAGGCGATCCAATCCCCAGCTCTATCTCAACCGGGAATTCGCCCAACTCGAATTCAACCGCAGGGTGCTGGCCCAGGCTAAAGATGCCGAGGTACCGCTGCTCGAGCGGCTACGCTTCCTGTGCATTGTGAGCAACAACCTCGACGAGTTCTTCGAGATCCGCGTGGCCGGCCTGAAGGCTCAGATCGAACTCGGCGCCGATTTCACGGGCCCGGACGGCGCCTCGCCCTCGCAGGTATTCCGTGAAGTGTCGCTGCGGGCGCACGTGCTGGTCGCGCGCCAGTATCAACTGTGGAACGAGGAACTCCTGCCGCAGCTCGCGCGCGAGGGCATCCGCTTCCTGCGACGGCACGACTGGGGCGACGCACAGAAAGCATGGATCAAGGCTTTCTTCCTGAAGGAGATCATGCCGGTGATGACGCCGATCGGCCTCGACCCGGCGCATCCTTTTCCGCGCATCCTCAACAAAAGCCTGAACTTCGCGGTCCAGCTTTCGGGCAAGGACGCATTCGGCCGCAACTCCGGTTTCGCGCTGGTGCAGGCTCCGCGCGTGCTGCCGCGAGTGATCATGCTCCCGCGCGAAATCGCCGGCACCGACCACGGTTTCGTGTTCCTGTCGTCGATCATTCATGCGCATGTCGACGAGCTGTTCGCCGGAATGGAGGTGCAGGGCTGCTATCAGTTTCGCGTCACCCGCAACAGCGACCTGTTCGTAGACGAAGAAGAAGTGAAGAACCTGCGCCTTGCATTGCAAGGCGAATTGCCGCAGCGGCATTTCGGCGACGCGGTTCGGCTCGAGGTCGCCGACCTGTGTTCGCCGGTGATTTCGGATTTCCTGCTGCAGCAGTTCAATTTGACCGCCGATGATCTCTATCGGGTGACCGGGCCGGTCAACCTGGTCCGTCTCATGCAGGTGCCCGACTGGTTGGATCGGCCGGACCTCAAGTTCCCGCCTTTCGCACCGGGCGTTCCTGCCGCACTCACCAAAGTGCCGGACATCTTCGCCGTCATCCGCAAGAGTGACATCCTGCTGCATCATCCTTTTCAGTCGTTCAAACCGGTAATCGGTTTCATCCAGCAGGCGGCCATCGATCCCAACGTCGTCGCCATCAAGCAGACTGTTTATCGCACCGGCGCCAATTCCGAACTGATGCAGGCGCTGCTCGAAGCCGCCCGCAACGGCAAGGAAGTCACCGTCGTGGTCGAACTCATGGCGCGCTTCGACGAAGAGGCCAATATCAACTGGGCCGCGAAGCTGGAGGAAGTCGGCGCCCATGTGATCTACGGCGTCGTCGGGCACAAAACCCACGCCAAGATGTCGATGGTATTGCGCCGCGAAGAGGACGGGCTGCGGCGTTATGTGCATCTGGGCACCGGCAACTATCACGCCCGCACCGCCATGTCCTATACGGACTTCGGCCTGTTCAGCTGCCACGAAGAGATCGGCGCCGACGTGAACGATATATTCATGCAGCTCACGGGACTGGGCAAGGCAGGCAAGCTCAAGCACCTGTGGCAATCGCCCTTCACGCTGCATTCGCAGATCCTGGCGGCAATCCGCCAGGAAGCGGAGCACGCCAGGGCGGGAAAGGAAGCCGGGATCATCGCCAAGATGAACGCACTGCTCGAGCCCGAGATCATTTCCGCATTGTACGAAGCATCGATGGCCGGCGTGCAAGTCGATCTCATCATCCGCGGCGTGTGTGCGCTGCGGCCCGGCATCCCCGGGCTTTCGGATAACATCCGCGTGCGTTCGATCATCGGTCGTTTTCTCGAACATCACCGCGTGTTCTATTTCAAGAGTGCCGAAAGGGTGCTGCTGTCGAGCGCGGACTGGATGGATCGCAATTTCTTTCGCCGCGTCGAAGTATGCTTTCCGGTGCTCGACGACAGGCTCAAGAAGCGTGTGATCGACGAGTCGCTGAAAACCTACCTCGCCGACATTGGCGAGGCATGGGAGATGAACGGCGACGGTCGCTACGAGCGCAAGAAGTCCGCGCACGGCAAGCGTGCGGCAGCCCAGGCGGCATTGCTCGCCAAGCTTTCGTCCGGCCCGGCGCCGGCCTGAGTTGCGTGCGTTGATTTCGCTCCAAATGGCTCAGGAGATCGAAATCAAATTGTCGGTGGAACCGGAGCACGCACGGCGCCTGTGGGGCGTACTGAAACGGCACCCTCATCGCAAGCCCGCATCCCGCCGGCTGTTCTCGGCTTACTACGACACTCCGGATCGCCGCCTGCAAAGCGGCGGCGTGGCGCTGCGGCTGCGGCGCGAGGGAAAACGCTGGATCCAGACCGTCAAGAGTGCCGGGATTGCCGCCGGAGGCCTGCACCGACGCGCCGAACACGAGACCGAAGTGCCGGCACAACTACCGAACTTTCCGGCGATGATCGAAGCCGGCTTCGGCAAACTGGTGGCCGACAAGCAAACGCGTGAAGCACTCCAGGTCGCGTTCACAACCGAATTCAGACGTAGCTCGACGCTGATACGGCCACGCGCCGGAACGATCATCGAAGTCAGTCTGGATCGCGGCGCAATAGCCGCAGGCGGGCGACGCGACCCGATTTGCGAAGTCGAACTCGAACTCAAGGCGGGAGAAACCGATGCATTGTTCGATCTGGCGCTCGAGATTGCTCGGGGGTTGCCGGTAAGACTCGACAATCGCAGCAAGGCGCAACGCGGTTACGCGCTTGCGGCGCGCATCGAATCCTCGCCGATGAAAGCGTCGACGCCACCATTGTCCACGGACATGTCGGTCGACGACGCCTTCGTCGCCGTCGCATTCCATTGTCTCGCACATCTGCAGGATAACGAGATCGGCCTCCTCGCCGGTCGCAACCCGGAGTATTTTCACCAGGCACGCGTCGCGTTGCGGCGTCTGCGCTCGGCATTTCGCGTGTTCGATGCGGCGATACCCAGGTCGCATTTCGCGCGAACATTGGATGAACTGAAGTCCGTAGCGCGATTGCTGGGCGATGCTCGCGATCTGGACGTCTTTGCCGTCGAAACGCTGCCGCATGCGGGGTCCGGGCGGCATGGCGGTGTCGCGGCGTTGCGCCAGCGGACCCAGAATGCCCGGCAGCGGGCCGCTCGTGCCGTGCGCACGGCGGTCGCGGCACCGGAATACACGGCGATGCTGCTGCGGTTGACGCAGGCGCTTTGGGTCGGACAATGGCGTGGCGAGACGGCCCGGCCGGTCGCCGCGAACAGGACGCTGCTGAAGTTTGCGGCGAAAATTGTGTCGCGCAGATACGCGGGCGTGAAGAAGCGCGGACGCCCTATTTCGCAACTCGGCTTCGCGGATCTTCACCGACTGCGCATCCAGGTCAAGCGCCTGCGCTATGCGATCGAATTCTTTCTGCCACTGTTCGAAGACAAGGCGGCGGGCACGCTGCGGGCACTGGTTGATCTGCAGGAATCGCTCGGACAGCTCAACGACGATGCTACCGCGTGGAAATTGCTTGACGCCCTGGCAGCCGAAGATTCGTCAACGGATTACCAGCAGGCCGTGGGCTTTCTGCGCGGCTGGTGCGCGCGCGATGGGGAGCAATGCCACGACCAGCTCGAAGATATCTGGAAACGCTTCGACGAATTGCATCCATGGTGGGAGTCTCTTTGATCGGCACGGATTTCCCGGGAGGATGGTGGCATGGATTTGATCTTATGGCGTCATGCAGAAGCCGTCGACGGCACGCCCGATCCGGCGCGGAAACTGACCGCCAAGGGCGTGAAGCAGGCGCAGGAACTCGCACACTGGCTGCGTCCCAGACTGCCGAAACGCACGCGCATTATCGTCAGCCCGGCCGAGCGCGCCCTGCAAACCGCGAAGGCGTTGACGGAGAATTTCGAAATCGTGCGCGACCTCGCCCCCGGCGCATCGCCGGCCGCGGTGCTCGCCGCTGCGGGCTGGCCGGAGCACAAGGGTGCGGTATTGGTGGTCGGCCATCAACCCACGCTTGGGCTGCTGGCTTCACTGCTGATCGCCGGCGAACCGATGCCCTGGAGCATCAAGAAAGGCGCAGTCTGGTGGCTCTCGCACCGGGAGCGCGACGAACAGCCGCAAGTGGTGCTACGCGCGGTGATCGGTCCTGATTTCATCTAAGGGGGTTTCGATGTTCGAATCGGCGGAACTGGGGCACGCGATCACCAAGCAGACTTATGCGCGCCAGGTACCGAAGCTGCGCGAATCCCTGCTCGATGCGCAATACGATCTGTTCGAGGACGGGCGCTTCCCGGTCATCGTCCTGATCGGCGGCATGGACGGCGCCGGCAAGGGCGAGACCGTCAATCTGCTGAACGAATGGATGGATCCGCGCCATATGCGCACCGTGGCCTTCGGAGAACCGTCCGACGAAGAGCGGGAGCGGCCGCCGATGTGGCGTTACTGGCAGGCGCTGCCGCCCAAAGGGAAAATCGGCATTCTGTTCGGCCATTGGTATACGCAACCGATCCTGGACCGCGTCAAAGGCGAGGCCAGGCACCCGCAACTGGTCCAGCGCATCGAGGACATCGTGCGCTTCGAGAGAATGCTCGGCGACGAAGGTGCGCTGATCCTCAAATTCTGGTTTCACTTGTCCAAGGCCGCACAGAAAAAGCGCCTGAAGTCGCTGCAAAAGGACCCGAAGACGCGCTGGAAGGTCAGCGACACGGAATGGGCGGATTTCAAACTCTACGACAAATTCCGCAAGGTGTCGGAGTTCACGCTGCGCCAGACCAGCAGCGCGACCGCGCCCTGGATCGTAGTCGAAGGCGTCGATGCGTGTTATCGCAGCCTCACGGCCGGCCGCACGCTGCTCGCGGCGATGCGCGAACGCCTCGACCGGAAGCCGGCCAAGGTAAAGGAAGACCGCATTGCGCCGCTTCCGCCAGCGATAGACCACCGAAACATCGTGAGATCCCTGGACCTGAATCTGAAGCTCGAGCGCAGCAAATACGAAAAGCTCCTCGATGATTATCGGACCAGGCTCAACCTGCTTTCGCGTCATCCCCGATTCAGGAATCGCTCGGTCGTCCTCGCGTTCGAAGGCAACGATGCCGCCGGAAAAGGCAGTGCCATCCGGCGTGTAGCGCAGGCGCTGGATGCGCGCCAATACCGTATCGTGCCGGTCGCAGCGCCGACGGAAGAAGAACGCGCGCAACCTTATTTGTGGCGTTTCTGGCGTCAGGTGCCCAGGCACGGGCGCTTCGCGATCTTCGATCGCTCCTGGTATGGCCGCGTACTGGTCGAGCGCGTGGAAGGGTTTGCTTCCGAATTCGACTGGATGCGCGCTTATCCGGAGATCAACGACTTCGAACAGCAGCTCGAGGACAACGGTGCGATCGTGATCAAGTTCTGGCTGGCGATCAGCAAGGAAGAACAATACCGGCGCTTCAAGGAACGCCAGAAAACCGCGTTCAAGCGCTTCAAGATCACGCCCGAGGACTGGCGCAACCGCAAGAAGTGGGACGCCTATGAAAAGGCCGTGTGCGATATGGTCGATCGCACCTCGACCGACATCGCGCCGTGGACACTGGTGGAAGCCAACGACAAACTCCACGCCCGGGCCAAAGTGCTGAGAACGATCTGCGACCGGATGGAAGCCGTCCTGAAGCGGCCCTGGTGAGTTTCAGTCGGTCGCCAGCATTTCCGAGGACTCGACTTCCGCCAGTTGCGGGACCGATAGTTCGACGCCGAGCCCGTTCCAGTCCTTGATCTCGTCGCGCAGCTCGGCTACGGTGAGTGGATTGGCGGCCAGCCATTTCGCGTCCACCTCGACGGTGAACGTGGATTTTTTCCGGAATGTGCGGATCGCCGGCAGGCGGACATCCGACCGGCTGCGATGCAACAGCGCCGCCAGCCGCAGCGCGACCAGCAACGACCAGTCGTAGTCCGCTCTGACGAGGCCATGCAGCTTGCCGAGCGAACCGCGATGCGCCAGGACCAGCATGGAAAGCTGCGCCTGCTCCATCTTGGAAAAACCCGGCATGTCGGCGTTGGCGACGATATAAGACGAATGCTTGTGATAGCCGCTGTGTGCCACCGTCAGGCCGATCTCCTGCAAACGCGCGGCCCACGACAACATGTGCATCGGGTACTCGTACTCTTCCTTGCCGCTTTCGACCAGTTGTTCGTACAGCTTGAGCGCCAATCGCTCGACCCGGTGCGCCTGGCCGGCGTCCACGTGGTAGCGCTTCATGAACTGGCGCACGGTCAGTTCGCGCATGTCGCGCCGGTGCGCGCGGCCGATCATGTCCCACAAGATGCCCTGGCGCATGGCGCCGGTCGCGAGCGCCAGGTGCTCGACGTCGAGTTCCGCAAAAATCGCGCTCATGATGGCGAAGCCGCCGGGCAGTACGGCGGTGCGGTCGTCTTTCAATCCCGGCAGGTCCAGCTTTGCCGTATCGCCTGCCTTCAGCAGGGCCTGCCGCAGACGCTCCAGCCCCTCGCGAGTGATGCCTGAAGTGCTCCAGCCGCTGGCCTCGACGATGTCTGCTATCGCGCGTGCGGTGCCGGAGGAGCCGACTGCCTGTTGCCAGTGCTTGCGCGAGAACTGCTTCTTGATGGTCTCCAGCTCGATGCGTGCGGCGGTTTCGGCGTGCTTCATGCTGGACTTGGCAAGCTTGCCATCGGCAAAGAACTTCAGGCTGTAGCTCACGCAACCCATGTACAGGCTTTCCAGCCGGTGCGGCTGGTTGCCGGCCCCGACGATGAACTCGGTGGACCCGCCACCGATATCCACTACCAGGCGTATCTCCGGGCTGGCGGGCAGGCTGTGCGCGACGCCGAGATAGATCAACCGCGCTTCCTCCCGTCCGGCGACAACTTCGATCGGAAATCCGAGCGCAGCCTCGAATTGCGGCACGAATTCGCGCGCGTTCTTGGCCACCCTCAGCGTATTGGTGCCGACCGCGCGCACCGCGCCGGCCGGCAATCCGCGCAGGCGCTCGCCGAAGCGCTTCAGACACTCGATAGCGCGGCTCTGTGCCGCGTCGTCGAGATGCTTGTCCGCGGTCAGCCCGGCGGCGAGCCGCACCGGCTCGCGCAACGAATCGAGGGGATAGATCTGATCATCGACCACGCGGCCGACCTGGAGCCGGAAGGAGTTGGAGCCGAGGTCAACGGCCGCAATGGTGGAGAAAGTTTCCATTGCGGTCATTTTGCCTCAAAACTCCTGCGGATCTTAAGTCGCTTACCGCAAGGACGCGGAGGACGCAGAGGACGCAGAGGAAAATCAAAGGGAGAAGACATTCGGCAGAGAACTCCGATGTCCGCTGCCATTGGCTCAAAGAGGGAATTCTGCCTCCTTTTCGCCCTTGCACTTCCTTTGCGTCCTCTGCGCCTTAAGGTGAAACACTTACGGCTGAAGCTGCTGCGGTGAGAGTGTTGGTGGAAGGCGTGAGGTGGGATCAACCCATGACTTCGCGCTCGATCTCCTCGAGCGTGACATGGCGTACGTCCTTGCCCTTTACCATATAGATGACGTACTCGGAGATGTTCTTGGCGTGGTCGCCGATGCGCTCGATCGCCTTGGCGATGAACAGGATTTCGATGGAAACCGAAATGGTGCGCGGGTCTTCCATCATGAATGTGATCAACTGGCGCAGCACGCCGCGGAATTCCTCATCGACGTGCTGGTCGCGACGCACGACTTCGGCGGAGGTGGCAAGGTCCAGGCGCGCAAACGCGTCCAGCGACTTGCGCAGCATTTCCAGCGCAATGGTGGACATGCGGCGGATCTCCACCGTGCGCGGCTGCTGCAGGCGATCGGTCGAATAGATCAGTTTGGCCATGCGCGCGATTTTGGCGGCCTCATCGCCGATGCGCTCCAGGTCGGTGATGGTCTTCACCACCGTCATCAGCATGCGCAGGTCGCTGGCGGCGGGTTGGCGGCGCGCGATGATGGTGCTGCAGTCCTCGTCGATGCCGACTTCCTGCGCGTTCACCAGGTGATCGTTGTTCTCGACCTTCGTGCACAACTCCAGATCGCCCGATATCAGCGCATCCAGCGCCAGCCTGATCTGCTCTTCCACCAGTCCGCCCATCTGCAGTACGCGCGCGCGCACCGCCTCGAGCTCGGCTTCAAACTGCTTGGATGTGTGTTCGTTGTTCATCATCACCGCTGACCCCCCGAAACCCTGGACGACCCATTGAGACAGATAGTTTAAGTCCGCCAAGTTACAAAAAGGTTTCACCTGACCATGGTCTGGACGCCGCTTCCGGTGCCCAGCAACAGCACGTCGGCCCCGCGCCGGGCGAACAACCCGTTGGTCACCACACCGACGATCTGGTTGATCGCCGCCTCCAGGCCGACCGGGTCGGCGATGCTCAGGCCGTGTACGTCCAGGATCAGATTGCCGTTGTCGGTGGTGAAGCCCTGCCGCAACTCCGGCTTTCCGCCCAGCCTTACCAGCTCGCGGCCGACGTGGGAACGCGCCATCGGAATGACTTCCACGGGCAGCGGGAAGGCGCCGAGCACATCCTTGAGCTTGGATGCATCGGCGATGCACACGAATTTCCGCGCCACCGCCGCAACGATTTTCTCGCGGGTCAGCGCGCCACCGCCGCCCTTGATCATGTGCAACTGGCGGTTCACTTCGTCGGCACCATCCACGTAGACCGGCACTTCGGTCACCGCGTTCAGGTCGAACACGCGGATGCCGGCGTTCTTCAGCCGCGTCGCGCTGGCTTCCGAACTCGCCACCGTGCCCTCGATGCGGCCTTTGATTCCCGCCAGTTCATCGATGAAGTAGTTGGCTGTCGACCCGGTGCCGACGCCGACAATGCAATTGTCCGGTACGTGGGCGACGGCGGCTTTTGCCACCGCCTTCTTGAGCTGGTCCTGGTTCACGCTGGGCATATCGGGCATTTCGCGTAAGCATAGCGTCAACGCCCGGACGGTACAAACCCGGCGGCCCAAACCAGCCGCGGCGGTTGCGCGGTCGGCCCGCCCGCTGCTACGCTCGACCGACACGGGAGAAGCCATTGAAGATCGACTACCTGGAAAAAATCCTGAAGGCGCGCGTCTACGACGTGGCCATCGAATCGCCGCTGGATATTGCCCCTGCGCTGTCGAGACGGCTCGGCAACACCATTCTGCTCAAGCGCGAGGACATGCAATCCGTGTTTTCCTTCAAGCTGCGCGGCGCCTACAACAAGATGGCGCACCTGGGCGCCGCGCAGCTCAAACGCGGTGTGATCGCCGCCTCGGCCGGCAACCACGCCCAAGGCGTGGCGCTGGCGGCGCAGCGGCTCGGCTGCCGCGCCACCATCGTCATGCCGGCCACCACGCCGCGGATCAAGATATCGGCAGTAGCGGCGCGGGGTGCCCGCGTGGTGTTGTTCGGCGATTCCTACGATGATGCCTATGCGCATTCCCTGCAGATCGCCAAACGCGAGAAGCTCACGTTCGTGCATCCCTATGATGATCCCGATGTGATAGCCGGCCAGGGCACGGTCGGCATGGAAATCCTGCGCCAGCATGGCGGTCCGATCGACGCCATCTTCGTCGCCGTGGGCGGCGGTGGATTGATCTCGGGCATCGGCGCTTACGTCAAGCGGCTGCGGCCGGAGATCAAGCTGATCGGCGTGGAACCAATCGATGCCGACGCGATGACGCGTTCGCTGGCCGCCGGCCGGCGGGTGAAGCTGGCGCAGGTGGGGCTGTTCGCCGACGGCGTGGCGGTCAAGCAGGTCGGCGCGGAAACCCTGAGGCTGTGCCGCGAGTTCGTCGACGAAATGATCCTGGTCGACAATGACGCGATCTGCGCGGCGATCAAGGATGTTTTCGAGGATACGCGCTCGATCCTCGAACCCGCCGGCGCGTTGGCGATCGCCGGTGCCAAGGCCTGGGTCGAGCGCCGCAAGGCAACAGATCGAACGCTGGTCGCCGTCGCCTGCGGCGCCAACATGAACTTCGATCGCCTGCGTTTCGTCGCCGAGCGCGCCGAACTGGGCGAGCAGCGGGAGGCCATCCTGGCCGTGACGATTCCCGAGCATCCCGGCAGCTTCAGGCGGTTCTGCACGTTACTGGGACCGCGCAACGTCACCGAGTTCAACTACCGTTATTCCGATCCGCGGCAGGCGCATGTATTCGTCGGCGTGCAGGTACGCGATCGCGGCGAAATTCGCGCGCTGGTCGCGCGGCTGCGCAGGCACGGGCTGTCCACGCAGGACTTGAGCGATAACGAAATGGCCAAACTGCATGTGCGCCACCTGGTCGGCGGCCGCGCACCGTCGGTGAGGAACGAATTGCTGTACCGCTTCGAGTTTCCGGAACGGCCCGGCGCGTTGATGAACTTCCTGAAGAGCATGGGCCACGACTGGAACATCACGCTGTTCCACTACCGCAACCACGGCGCCGACTTCGGACGCGTGCTGGTCGGCATGCAGGTGCCGCCGCGCGACAAGCCTGCATTCCGGCGCTTCCTGGCGCAACTCGGTTACGCAAGCTGGGACGAGACCCGCAATCCCGCGAATTCCCTGTTCCTGTCATAAGCGGCTCTTGTCGTAAGGCGCCCGTTTCGTCACCGGCAGCAACGCTGCGCGCCTATAATCAAGACTGCAGCTTTTTGCCTTGCCCCGTGTTGACCGAACACCGTTGAAAACCGCTCACCTACTGCTTTTGTTGGCGTCCTGCAGCGCATTCGCGGCGCCGCAGGACGAGCTCTTCCTTGAGGCCCGGGAAGCGTTCCAGCGCGGCGACATCGCCAAGCTCGACGAGCGCGCGTCGAAACTCGACGACGACTATGCACTGACGCCCTATGTACGCTACTGGCAGTTGCGCTCCCGGCTCGCCGACACGTCCGCTGGCGATGTCCAGAACTTCCTTGCCCGCCACGAGAACAGCCTGGTCGCAGACCATCTGCGTGCCGACTGGCTGCGGCAACTGGCCAGGAATAGCGACTGGCCCGGTTTCCTGCGCGAATATCCCAAGCTCGGCACGGCCGATACCGAGCTCGCCTGCTTTGCTTCGCAAGCCAGAATGGCGCGCGGAGAGTCCGGCGTACTGAGTCAGGCGCGGCCGCTGTGGTTCACCGCACAGGTCCTGCCGGAAAGTTGCCTGCCGATCTTCAAAGCGATGTTCGACAAGCAGATGCTCACGCCCGAGGACAGTTGGAGCCGCGTGCGTCTGGCCCTGGAAAACGGCAGCCTCACCGGCACGAGAACGCTGCTGGTGTACCTGCCTGCGGGCGAGCGGCCCGACGCAAAGGCACTGGAATCGATATCGAAGCGCCCGCAGCGCTATCTCGATAAAACCCCCCTGCTGCTGAAGACGCGCGGCCAGCGCGAACTGGCGATCTACGCACTTTATAAAACGGCGGAGTCCTGGCCCGAAATCGCCGCCGACCGGCTGGGCCGGATCGCCGGCAAACTACCCGAGGAGGAGCGGGAGTACGCCTGGGCGCAGATTGCCTCGGTCGCCTCACGCAATCTACACCCCGGTGCACTGGCATGGTTCAGGAATGCTGGCAACGGCATGAACGACCGCCAGCTGTCCTGGTATGGGCGCGCCGCCTTGCGTGCCGGCAATTGGAACGAAACGCTGGCGGCCGTTAACGCCATGTCGAGCGCCGAGCGGCTGCGTCCGCAATGGCGATACTGGCGCGCACGCGCACTGGCGGCGGTCGGCCAGCCATCGGAGGCCAATGTGCTGCTGGCACCGCTTTCCAACGAATTCAACTTCTACGGCCAGCTCGCCGCGGAAGATCTCGGCACGTCGATCAGCTCGGCGCCACAGACCTATCATCCGTCCAGCGATGAAGTGGACGCCATCGCCGCCGACCAAGGCATCCGGCGCGCGCTGGCGCTGTACCGGGCTGGCTTGCGCTACGAGGGCGCGCTGGAATGGCAATGGTCGGTCAAGGATTTCGACGACAAGCAGTTGCTCGCCGCGGCGGTGCTGGCCGTGCGCAACGACTGGTACGAGCGCGCGATCGACACAGCCGAACGCACGGTGATGCTCCACGATTTCGGCCTGCGCTACCCGGCGCCCTACCGCAAGCTGGTGCAGGACTATGCGCAGCAGCTCGGCCTCGACGAAGCCTGGGTGTACGGACTGGTACGTCAGGAGAGCCGCTTCGTGCATACCGCGCGCTCGTCCGCGGGCGCCAGCGGGCTGATGCAATTGATGCCGGCCACGGCGCGCTGGGTGGCGAAGCGCCTGGGCATGAACGGCCATCACACGACATTAACCGAAACGATCGACACCAACATCGGATTGGGCACCTACTATCTGCGTCAGGTGCTCGATTCCGTCGACAATCACGTTGTGCTCGCATCGGCCGGCTACAATGCCGGCCCGCGCCGCGCGCGCGACTGGGCCGCCAGTCGTCCACTGGAAGGCGCGATCTACATCGAGACCATTCCGTTTGCCGAAACGCGCGAGTACGTCAAGAAAGTGATGAACAACACGCTTTACTACGCCCGGCTGTTTCACCAGTCCAGCCTGAGTCTGCGCGACAGGCTCGGGGTCGTGCCGGCCAAGTCGACGCAAAACAATTGAGTGGCGCGCTTTATAATTCCCTGCCTGCGGTGACACGCGGCAACCCGGGTTCGCATGGAACCATGAAAGTCAGATCGGTTTGCGTCATAGGCGGCGCCGGATTTGTCGGCAGTCACGTCGTGCAACTGCTTGCTGCGCGCGGAATTCGCGTGCGCGTGCCGACGCGGCGCCGCGAACGCGCCAAGGCGTTGATCGTGCTTCCCACCGTGGACGTGGTGAACGCCGACGTGCACGATCCGGCGACACTGGACCGCCTGGTTGCCGGGACCGACGCCGTAGTCAGCCTGGCCGGCATCCTGCACGAAGGCCGGACTGGCGACTTCGCACGCGTTCATACCGAATTGCCGCGCAAGATCGTCGATGCCTGCCGCGGGCGCGGCGTGCGGCGCCTGCTGCATGTATCGGCGCTGAAAGCGGCGCACGACGCCCCCAGCGAGTATCTGCGCACCAAAGCCGGCGGCGAACAGCAGATCCGCGTCGCACAGGCGAGCGGGATGCGCACCACCATCTTCCGCCCATCGGTTATCTTCGGCCGCGAAGACCGTTTCCTGAATCTGTTCGCTCGCCTGGCACATGCCCTGCCTGTCATCGCTCTGGCCTGCCCGAAAGCGCGTTTCCAGCCGGTGCATGTCGAAGATGTGGCGCGCGTCATGGTCGAGAGCCTGGAACTGTCGCGGACTTACGACGAAAGCTTCGACCTGTGCGGGCCCGCGGTCTATACGCTGCAGGAGCTGATGGAATACATCTGCAAGCTGCTGCAGATGGAGCGTCCGATCCTGCCGCTGAACGATGAAATGTCCTATCTGCAGGCCTGGCTGATGGAATGGCTGCCGGTGAAGCTGATGTCGCGTGACAATTATTATTCGATGAAGGTCGACAGCGTCTGCGCTTGCGCGTTTCCGGAAGTCTTCAGCTTCCACCCGTCGTCGCTGGAGGCCGTGGTGCCCCTGTATCTGGCGGACAATACCCCGCGATCGCGTTATCGCCGGTTCCGATTCCGCGCCCGTCGGTAGGTTTTTCTCATCTTGGTCCACGAGGATCCTATGCCCAACCCCATTCTGGTGATCGGCAACAAGGCGTACTCGTCATGGTCACTGCGCCCGTGGCTGCTGATGAAGCAGGCCGGTATCGGCTTTGAGGAGATCCGGCTGTCGCTGTACGAGGATGGCGCCAAACAGAAGCTCCTGCAATACTCCGCCACCGGTAAAGTGCCGGTGCTGAAGGACGGCGACCTGACGATCTGGGATTCGCTGGCGATTTGCGAATACCTCGCCGAAAAATATCCTGAAAAACGGCTCTGGCCGCCGGAGACCGCCGCACGTGCCTGCGCACGCTCGATCAGCGCGGAGATGCATTCCGGATTCACCCATCTTCGCACCCAGATGCCGATGAACGTACGTCGCGAAATAACCGGGCGGGCCAGGACAGCCGAGGTACGCGCCGAAATATCGCGCATCGAGGCCATCTGGAACGATTGCCGCAGCCGGTTTGGCGCGCGAGGCCCGTTTCTCTTCGGAGTATTTTCCATTGCCGACGCGATGTATGCGCCGGTAGTATCGCGGCTGCGCACCTACGGCGTAACCCTTGCTGAAAAAGCCGGAGAATACGCCGCTTCGATTCACGTCTTGCCGGCAATGCAGGAGTGGATCGCCGGCGCCCACGCCGAAACCGAAGTCAATCCGCAATACGAATCGTGAAGATCTACGCGGTCGGAGGGGCGGTGCGCGACCGACTGCTCGGCCGGCCGGTCGCCGACCAGGATTACGTCGTGGTCGGTTCCACCTCGGAGCAAATGGAGCAGCTGGGCTATCGCCCGGTGGGCAAGGATTTCCCCGTATTCCTGCATCCGCAAACGCACGAGGAATACGCGCTCGCGCGCACCGAGAGAAAGACGGCACGTGGCTACAAGGGTTTCGAGATTCACGCATCCCCCGAGGTTACCCTCGATCAGGATCTGGCGCGCCGAGACCTCACCATCAACGCGATCGCCCGCGACGAGATCGGCAACATCATCGACCCACATCATGGCGTCGCCGATCTGAAGGCCGGCATCCTGCGCCATGTCAGCCCGGCATTCGTGGAAGATCCGGTACGCGTGCTGCGTGTGGCTCGCTTCGCCTCCCGCTTCGGGTTCGGAATAGCGCCGGAAACGCTGGAACTCATGCGGGAGATGGTGCGCAACGGCGAGGTCGACCATCTCGTGCCCGAACGCGTCTGGCAGGAGTTGTCGCGCGGGCTCATGGAAGACAAACCCTCCCGGATGTTGCTGGCGCTGCGCGACTGCGGGGCGCTGCAGCGCGTTCTGCCGGAGGTGGACGCCTTGTTCGGCGTGCCGCAGCCGGCGCAGCATCATCCGGAGGTGGATACGGGCCTGCATATTCTGCTGGTCGTGGATTACGCCGCGGCGCAGAACTACCCGCTGACGGTGCGTTTTGCCGCGCTGACCCACGATCTGGGGAAAACGATCACTCCGAAGGAACATTGGCCGACACACCACGGCCATGAGCACAAGAGCGTCGATCTGGTCGAGCGGCTATGCGAACGGTTGCGCGTTCCGGGCGAATGTCGCGATCTGGCGGTGCTGGCGGCGCGCTATCACGGCGACGTACATCGCGCGGAGGAACTGCGGCCGGTGACCGTACTCAAATTGTTATCGGCGGCGGATGTCTATCGCAGGCCTGCCCGTTTGGAGGAGTTGCTGGCCGCCTGCAGTTGCGACTATCACGGCCGCGGCGGGCTCGAAACCCGCCCGTATCCGCAGGCGGACCTGCTGCGGGCGGCCGCAAACGCGGCCCGCGAAGTGGATGCGGGCGCCATAGCACAAAAGGTCAATGGCGATCCCGGTCGGATCGGCGTCGCCATCGAGGCGGCGCGACTGGAAGCCGTATCGAAGGTGCTTTCGGATCTGCGTCAACGCTGAAACGACACGATCGTTATGACAACGTGCAAACTTCAAGGAGATTCAAATGATCAGGCAACTTGCACTCTGTATGCTGATTGCGTCCGCCACCCTCATTGCACCGTATGCTTCCGCGGCCGATCAATCCGGCGGCAAGCTTGAAGCGGCCTTCAAGAAGGCCGATACGGACAACGACGGTACCTTGACCAAGATCGAAGCCAAATCCATGCCGCGCGTGGCGAAGAATTTCGATGCCATCGATACCGACAAGGATGGCACCGTCTCGCTGGACGAAATCCGCGCATCGATGAAGAAGGCGAGCAAGGCAATGCATGATCGCGGTGTCGAACGCTTCAAGTCCGCCGACAAGGACAACGACGGCACGCTGACGAAAGACGAGGCCAAATCCCTTCCGCGGGTCGCGAAGAATTTCGATGCCATCGACACCGACAAGGACGGCACGGTCAGCGAGAAGGAAATCCACGACTACATGAAGGCGCAACACTCGAAGAAGTAAGTTCTGCGCGCCGGGAAAGAACAGACGGACAGGCGAGCCTGTCCGTTTTTTATCTGAGCATCCAGAAAATCAGACTGGCCAGAAGCGACAACATGATGGTCGAACCGATCGGGAAAGAGTATTGCCTGCCGTCACGCTCGATAGTGATATCGCCCGGCATGCGACCGAATCCCATGCGACGCAACCAGGGGGTCAGCGCGCCCATCACCAGCAGGGCTATCACCAGCGTCAACAGCCATTTCAGCACAATGATTTCTCCGCCGCGGTTTCTGCGCCCGAACCTGTGTCCGATTATACCGGCGCACTTCTCGCGTTCGATTAGAATTCGAGGCTGCTGCGGTAAACATTCATCAGGAGGTGTCGTTGATCGACTTGTATACGTGGAGCACACCGAACGGCCGCAAGGTCTCCATCATGCTGGAGGAACTGGCGCTTCCCTATAACGTACATCCGATCGATATCGGCAAAGGCGATCAGTTCGAAACCGCCTTCGTCGCCAACAGTCCGAACAGCAAGATTCCGGCGATCGTGGACAGCGAAGGCCCGGAGGGTAAACCTTATTCCCTGTTCGAATCCGGCGCGATCCTGTTGTACCTGGCGGACAAGACCGGGCGCTTCCTGCCGAAGAAGAAGACCGAGCGCTTCGAGGCGATCCAGTGGCTGATGTTCCAGATGGGTGGCGTCGGCCCGATGTTCGGCCAGGTGCATCACTTCCTGCGTGCCGCACCGGAACGGGTGGAGTACGCGATCGAGCGCTATGGCAAGGAAACCCGTCGACTCTACGGGGTGATGGACAAGCATCTCGGCGGTCGCGACTGGCTGGCTTCGGAATACTCCGTGGCGGACGTTGCGACGTATCCGTGGGTGGCTCGTCATGAATGGCACAAGGTCGATCTTGCGGATTTCCCCAACGTCAAGCGCTGGTACGACGTCATCGGTGCCAGGCCGGCAGTACAGCGGGGAATGAAAGTGCCTGCGCCGCGTTGAGGCGAGCAGGCCAGGAACATGAACGAGCCCCTTCCAGCCAAAGTCGGCAAGTATCCGGTGATCCGCGAGATCGGACGCGGCGGCACCAGCCGCGTCTATCTGGGACACGATCCGTTCGCCAATCGCGACGTCGCGATCAAGCTGGTGAGCGCGGCGGACGGCGTCGACGCGGACCTGCGGCGTCGTTTCCACAAGGTGTTCCTGAACGAGGCCTCGCTGGTGGGAAAACTCATCCACCCTCACATCATGGCGATCTACGATGCCGACGCATTCGACGAATACAGCTACATCGTCATGGAGTATGTGGATGGTCCGACACTCGAGCACTTCTGCAGCGTCGCCAATCTGCTGCCGGTGAATCGCATAGTGGAAATCGCATTCAAGTGCAGCCTGGCGCTGGAATTCGCGCATCGTCACGGCATCATCCACCGCGATATCAAGCCGGCAAACATCCTGATCGGCGCGCAAGGCGACATCAAGATCAGCGATTTCGGCGTGGCGCTGCATGCAGGGGGTGAACACACTCACCTGCAAGGCGTCGGTTCGCCAGCCTACATGTCCCCGGAGCAGGTGCAGGACAAGGAGCTTTCACACCAGACCGACATTTACTCGCTCGGCGTGGTGTTGTATCAGCTGTTGACGGGAAAGCTGCCTTTCATCGCCGCCAACAAGGCCAGCCTGCTCTACCAGATCATCAACATCGAACCTTCGCCGCCTTCCACGCACCGCACGGACATTCCGCAACCGCTCGATAAGGTGGTAATGCGCGCTTTGAACAAAAATCCCCGTGAGCGGTACCAGACGTGGGGGGAATTCAGTCGCGAGCTGACCCAGACCTACCGCCATCTCAAGCTGCCGCCGGATTCCATTTCGGACACGGAGAAATTCAACGCCATCAAGGCGCTGGCATTCTTCCGCGGTTTTCGCGACGTGGAGATCTGGGAGACCGTGCGCATCGCCACCTTCCGCCGCATCCAGCCGGAGAAGATCGTCATCCGCGAAGGCGACGTCGGCGAAAATTTTTATGTTATCGCCGGCGGTCAGGCGCAGGTGACCAAGGCCAGTAACCCGCTGGATAACCTGGATGCCGGCGACTGTTTCGGAGAAATCCTCTACTTCGAAGACACCAAGGCAAAGCGCATCACCACGATATCGTCGATAACGCCGCTGACCGTGATCGAAATCAAGGCCCTCGCGCTGCAAAAAGCAAGCGACGCCTGCCAGAAGCAGTTCAACCACGCCTTCCTGCGGATTCTCATCGACCGGTTAACCACGGCCAACAGCCGCCTGTCCACGCGCGGCTGAGCGATTTTTCGACAATAGAGAAGCGCGTCATTGCACCTCTTCCGCGCTTCAACAGGGCCCTAGCTTGGAAGCACTCCTGACGTCCATTGTCCTGGTTGCAGTCGCGGAAATAGGCGACAAGACGCAGCTACTCTCGTTCGTGCTGGCCGCGCGGTTACGCAAACCCTGGCCCATCATCGGTGGCATTCTCCTCGCCACCTTGGCCAATCATGCGCTGGCCGGATGGGTCGGCAACCTGCTCGCCGGATGGGTGCCATCCACAACGCTCGCCTGGATCGTGGGACTCTCGTTCATCGTGTTCGGGTTGTGGGCGCTGCATCCGGATTCGCTCGACGGCTCGCCGCGTCTGCACAAAGCCGGCGCCTTCGTCACGGCCTTCGTGGCATTCTTTCTGGCCGAGATGGGCGACAAGACCCAGTTCGCCACGGTCGCGCTGGCTGCGCGCTTCGACTCGCTCGCCCTGGTGGTGATCGGCACGACCATAGGCATGATGCTGGCAAACGTTCCGGCAGTATGGATCGGGGAAAAACTGGCGCTGAAAATCCCGATGAAGGCGGTGCGAATAGTCGCCGCTGCGCTATTCATGGCAGTGGGTGCGGTCACGTTGTGGAGCGCATCTGCGCCCATACCATGAGTCTAGCCACGCCATCGCAGAAACACTGTTCCGACTGCGGCGCTGCTTTCGAGTGCGGCATGGGGCAGGACACGCCGTGCTGGTGCAGCCGGGAATTCGCACCGGTCATGCCGCTGCCGGACCCGGACGCGGACTGTTACTGCGCCGATTGCCTGGCGAAGCGCATTGCGCGTAGTCAGCAAGAAAAGTTGAAAAATCGGCTGTGATCATTTGATGTCGTCAACGATAAGATAGTCGCGCGATTTTTCCGACGCGTTCCTGCTATTGCCGGTTTTCTCCCGCCGCGACCGCAGTATGACGGCGACGTTTGGCGTCGATCCTCGCCGCCAGCCAGGCTCCGATTCCGATCACCAGCAACGCGCCGACCCAGGGAATCAGTACGTGAACAATCGCTGCCTGGTCGTAAGCGTCCAGCACCGGTTCCGCCAACAGCATTTCACCGGCAACGTAGCCAAGCAATCCAGCCCCGAGTTTGATCACGACCGGAAAGCGGTCCATCAGCTTGAGGATCACGGTACTGCCGAACACGATCAGCGGAATGCTGATCGCCAGGCCCAGAATCAACAACACGAGATCGCCGTGCGCGGCGGCGGCAACGGCGATCACATTGTCCAGACTCATCACCAGATCGGCGAACAGGATGGTGCGCACAGCCGCCATGAGATGGCCGGCAGCCTGCGCTGCGGAGCCGTCGTCTTCATCTCCGGGCAGCAGGAGCTGAATGCCGATCCAGAGCAGCAGAAGCGCGCCGACGAGTTTCAGATAGGGCAGCGCGAGTACGCGTGTCGCCACCGCTGTAAGGATCACCCGCAGGACGATGGCCGCGCCGCTGCCGATCACGATGGCGGCACGCTGCTGGCGTTGCGGCAGCGAGCGCGCGGCAAGCGCAATGACCACGGCGTTATCACCGCTCAAGACGATGTTGACGCCGATGATCTCGAGCAGACCGAGCCAGAACTGGCTGTCCATGGCTAGGCCGATTGATCGAGACCGTGCCGGCTTGACCGATTCATTCGTTGCAACGCCGGACCCATCGCGCAGATCAAGTGCGCTAGCGCAACACCGACTTCAGCAGCTTTCCCATCTCCGCGGGATTCTTGGTGACCTTGATGCCACACTCCTCCATGACCGAGAGCTTCTCCGCGGCGGTGCCCTTGCCGCCGGAGATGATTGCGCCGGCATGGCCCATGCGTTTGCCCGGTGGCGCGGTCACGCCTGCAATGAATCCGACCACCGGTTTCTTCATGTGCTGTTTGGCCCACAGGGCCGCATCCTCTTCGTCGGAGCCCCCGATCTCGCCGATCATGACCACCGCCTCGGTGGCCGGATCGTCGTTGAACAGCTTGAGTATGTCGATATGCTTGAGTCCGTTTACCGGATCGCCGCCGATGCCGACTGCTGAGGATTGTCCGAGTCCAATTTCGGTGAGCTGGCCGACCGCCTCGTAAGTCAGCGTGCCGGAACGCGATACCACGCCGATCGGACCTTTGCGATGGATGTGCCCGGGCATGATGCCGATCTTGATTTCATCGGGCGTGATCGCGCCGGGACAGTTCGGACCGAGCAGTAGTGTCTTCCGGTTCTGCTTGCGCATGCGATCGCGCACTTCGATCATGTCGCGCACCGGGATGCCTTCCGTGATGCAGATCACCAAATCCAGATCGGCTTCGACGGCTTCCCAGATCGCAGCGGCCGCGCCGGGCGGCGGAACATAGATGACCGAGGCATTCGCGCTCGTCTGCTGCTTTGCTTCGCGCACCGAGGCGAAAATCGGAATGCCCTCGAAATCCTGACCGGCCTTGGTCGGATGAACGCCGGCGACAAAACAATTTTTCCCGTTGGCGTAGTCACGGCAGGCCCGGGTATGAAACTGGCCGGTCCTGCCGGTGATGCCCTGGGTAATGACCTTGGTATTTTTGTTGACGAGGATGGGCATCAGCGTGCTCCCTTTGCTGCGGACACGACTTTTTCCGCAGCCTCCGCCATGTTGCCGGCCTGGATGATCGGCAAGCCGGACTCGGCGAGGATTTTCTTGCCGAGATCTTCGTTGGTGCCTTTCATGCGCACCACCAGCGGAACGCCGAGCTTCACCTGCCTGGCCGCTTCGACCACGCCGGTGGCAATCACGTCGCATTTCATGATGCCCCCGAAAATGTTTACCAGGATGGCGCGCAGATTCGGATTGCGCAGCATCAGCTTGAAAGCCTCGGTGACTTTCTCGGTGGTTGCTCCGCCGCCTACGTCGAGAAAATTGGCCGGCTCGCCGCCGAAAAGCTTGATGGTGTCCATGGTCGCCATCGCCAGGCCGGCACCGTTGACCAGGCAGCCGATGTTGCCGTCGAGTGAAATATAGGTCAGGCCGTGCTTGGATGCTTCGATCTCGGCTGGATCCTCTTCGTCGAGATCGCGCATGGCGACGATGTCTTCGTGCCGGTAGAGCGCGTTGTCGTCGAAGTTCATCTTGGCATCGAGCGCGACCACGTCGCCGTTGCCGGTTAGAATCAGCGGATTGATTTCCGCGAGCGACGCGTCGGTTTCCCAGAACGCTTTGTACAGACTTTTCAAGATCGCTCGCGCTTTCGGCACACTTTCTTCGGGAATGCCGATCTTGCGCGCCAGGTGGTCGGCTTGCGCATCGGTCAATCCCTTCTGCGGATCGACGAATATCTTGTGGATTTTTTCCGGCGTGTGCGCGGCAACCTCTTCGATGTCCATGCCGCCTTCCGAGGAAGCCATCACGCAGACCTCCTGCGTGCCGCGGTCCACCACCAGGCCGATGTACAACTCCTTGCGGATATCGGCGCCCTCTTCGACCAGCAGGCGCCGCACCTTCTGGCCCTCGGGTCCGGTCTGATGGGTCTTGAGCTGCATGCCGAGGATTCTGGACGCCCACTCGCGCACTTCATCGACGGACCTGGCGACCTTGACCCCGCCACCCTTGCCGCGTCCGCCGGCATGGATCTGGGCTTTCACCACCCATACCTTGCCGCCGAGTTTGCTCGCGGCAGCCACCGCTTCGTTGACGTCGAAACAAACCACTCCGCGAGGCGTAGTGACGCCGTAATTCCTGAGGATTTCCTTCGCCTGGTATTCGTGAATTTTCATCGCTGACCTTCGCTTCTTGTCGGACCCGCATTTACACCGGCACGCCGCTTTCCCGCATGCAGCGCACGCCGGAGCAAGCCAATAGGATAGCCAGCAGAAGATCGGCAAGGAGTGCCGACCGCAGGAAGCGCGGGAAGTATACCGCATGCATCGCCGTACGCTGCAGCGAAAACCCGGAAAGAAGCCGAGCCGCGGCTAGGCAGAATTACCGCTGCTTGTTCGATTCCTGAAAGGCGTCGTGGGCGCGCTTGAGATCCTGGTAGGCCTGATCATGCCGCTCGCGCGCCTTGGCGACTTCCGCTTGCGCTTCCTGAAGCTGCTTTGTGGCCTGTTCTGCCTCTGCCTTGGCTTCCTCGAGACGCTTTTGCGCCGCTTTTTCCTTCTTCTCCGCCGCCTGCACTTTGCCTTCCGCGGCGGTCATCTGGTCCCGCGCAAACCGGGCGCGCTGCTGGGCCACCTCGAGCGAAAGCGGCGCATTGCTGGTTTGCGCCAGCGCACCTGCGGCGATCATCGTCAACACAATCGTGAGAGTGGTCTTGAGCATTTCGTTGTCGCGCCCGGATTTGCGGCGCACCTGAAGATGATGAGAGAACGAAGAATCAATGGTGCCGACAGCAGGAATCGAACCCGCGACCTTTTGATTACAAATCAACTGCTCTACCAACTGAGCTATGCCGGCCTGTGCGAAATTATAAGCCGGCACCGGGTAACGCGGGATTACTTGATGACCTGAAGGCGTGGCCGGCCGCCTGACGGGGGTGCCGGATGATCGTCGTCGGGTGGCACGACATCAGCTTTCGTCGGCGCAACCACCTGGGCTGGCAGCGAGGGCGAAGTCTGGAACGAAAGGCCTTGGCCGGTCTCCTTCGCAAAGATGCCACCGATGGTATTGATCGGCACGGAAATCTCGCGCGAGACGCCGGCGAACCTGGCGGAGAATTGCAACAGATCGTTACCGATCTTCAGATTGTGCGTGGCGTCCGGACTTACATTGAGAACGATTTCGCCGTTCTTGACGTACTCCATCGGCACCTTCGTCGTCTCGTCGACCTTGACGGCGATATAGGGCGTGAGGCCGTTGTCACAACACCACTCGAAGATCGCGCGGATCAGATACGGCGTGGTGGATGCCTCTTTCACTTGCGCATCACCTTCTCCGAAGCCGTGAGTGCTTCGATGAAAGCCGGGCGGCTGAACAGCCTCTCGGCATATTTCATCAGCGGCGCCGCCTGCTTCGGCAACTGGATGCCGTAGAAATCCAGACGCCACAAAAGCGGCGCGATGGCCACATCGAGCATCGAAAATTCCTCGCCGAGCATGTACTTCTGTTTCACGAACACAGGGGCAATCTGCGTCAGGTTGTCGCGGATTGCCAGTCGGGCCTTCTCCGCCTGCTTCTGCGTGCCGCTATCGATCGCATCGATGTTGGAGAACAGTTCATTCTCGAAGCGAAACAGGAACAGGCGCGCCCGTGCCCTCATCACCGGATCGGCCGGCATCAGTTGCGGATGCGGGAAGCGATCGTCGATGTATTCGTTGATGATGTTGGATTCGTAAAGAATCAGATCGCGTTCGACCAGCACCGGGGTGCGGTTGTACGGATTCATCACTGCCAGGTCTTCCGGCTTGTTGAACAGATCGACATCGATGATCTGGAAATCCATCCCCTTTTCGAAGAGGACGATCCGGCAGCGTTGGCTGAAAGGGCAGGTGGTGCCCGAGTAAAGAGTCATCATTGGCTTGTTACCTGGGTTGGTCAGTGCACGTCTTTCCAGTACTCCCTCTTGAGCAGCCACGCCGGCACCAGGAGGAGCAACAGGAAGAACAGCACGACGATGCCGATTTGCGAACGTTTCGTTTTTTCAGGCTCGCCCATATAGGACAGGAAGTTCACCAGATCGCGGGTGAGCTTGTCGTATTCGAGCGTGGACAGGCTGCCGGGGTGTTCCAGCACGAGCATCTTGTGCTCGACCTTGTTCCCCTCGTGTTCTTCGCTTTCGGTCTTCAAGACCTGAGAGCCTTGCAGCTGCCACAGCGCGTGCGGCATGCCGACGTTGGGAAAGGCCAGATTATTCCAGCCGGTCGTGCGCTTCTCGTCGCGATAGAACGTGCGCAGATAAGTGTAGAGCCAGTCCGTACCGCGTGAGCGCGCGACGACAGACAAGTCGGGCGGCTCGACGCCAAACCACTGACGCTGGTCCTTGCGACTGGCGCTGATAGTCATCGGGTCGCCCACCTTGTCGGCCGTGAACAGCAGATTTTCCTTGATCTGCTGTTCGGTCAGGCCCAGATCCGTCAGGCGGTTGTAGCGCATCGCACTCGCAGAATGACAGTTCAGGCAGTAATTGACGAAGACGCGGGCTCCGCGCTGGATCGAAATCGCATCGTTGGGATCGATGTCGGCGCGATCGAGCTGCAGTTCGTCTCCCGACGCAAATACGGCAAACGGCGCGAACAGCACTGCGAAAAACAGTTTTCTCACGATGTCACCCTCTCAGGCTCCGGCTTGGTCTTGTCGATCCTGGTGTACCAGGGCATCAGCAGGAAAAACAGGAAGTAGATGACCGTGAAGATGCGTGCCACCACGGTGGCGCGATCCGCGCCGCCGAGCCACGAGCCGAACTGGCCCCAGAGATTGGTCGGCTCGGTGCCGAGATAGCCAAGGATCAGGAAGGCGACAACGAATAGGGCGAGCGCGCCCTTGTAGATCGGGCCACGATAGCGGATCGACTTCACCGCGCCGCGATCGAGCCACGGCAACAGGAAGAAAATCATCACCGACAGCCCCATCGCCATCACGCCAGGGAACTGCGAGCCCAGCAACGGCGGCACGGCCCGCAGGATCGAATAGAAGGGCGTGAAATACCAGACAGGGGCGATGTGCAAAGGCGTTTTCAGCGGATCGGCGGGAACGAAATTGTTGTGTTCCAGAAAATAGCCGCCCATCTCAGGAGCGAAAAATACGATCGCGCTGAAGACCATCAGGAAGACCACCACCCCGACGATGTCCTTGACCACGTAGTAGGGGTGGAAAGGAATGCCGTCGAGCGGAATCCCGGTCTTGGGGTCTTTCTTCTTCTTGATCTCGATGCCGTCCGGATTGTTGGAGCCGACTTCGTGCAGTGCCAGCAGATGCGCCGCCACCAACCCGAGTAGCACCAGCGGAACGGCGATAACGTGGAAGGCGAAGAAACGGTTCAACGTGGCATCCGAAACAACGTAATCGCCTCTGATCCAGAGCGACAGATCCGGCCCGATGAACGGCACGGCGCCAAAAAGATTCACGATCACCTGCGCGCCCCAGTAAGACATCTGACCCCACGGCAGCAGGTACCCGAAGAAGGCCTCCGCCATCAGGCACAGATAGATCAGCGTGCCGAACAGCCACAGCAACTCGCGCGGCTTGCGGTAGGAGCCGTAAAGCAGCCCGCGAAACATGTGCAGGTAGATGACAATGAAAAACAGCGAGGCGCCCGTGGAATGCATGTAGCGGATGAGCCAGCCCCAGGGCACATCGCGCATGATGTACTCGACGGAAGCGAAGGCCTGGCTCGCATCCGGTTTGTAGTGCATGGTCAGCAGAATGCCGGTGACGATCTGCATCACCAGCATCAGCAATGCGAGCGATCCGAAGAAGTACCAGAAATTGAAATTCTTCGGCGCGTAATATTCCGACAGGTGCGATTTCCAGTTCGCCGTCAGCGGAAAGCGTTCGTCGATCCAGTTCAGCAATGCTTTCACTTTGTTCATCGCGTCATGCCCCCTTGCCGTCCGAGCCGATAATCAGCCGGGCATCGCTCAGATAGGCGTAAGGAGGAACTTCCAGGTTGTTCGGTGCGGGCACTCCCTTGAACACGCGGCCGGCCAGGTCGAACTTGGAACCATGACAGGGGCAGTAAAATCCGCCCGGCCAATCACTGCCCATGCCGCTGTCTAAGCCAGCCGCGAGTTTCTGCGAGGGCGAACAGCCGAGGTGCGTACAGATACCGACAAGAACAAGATATTCGGGCTTGATCGAACGCACTGCGTTCCTGGCATAGTCGGGCTGCATGGGCGCCGAGGATTTAGGGTCCGCTACTATGGAATCGTTCTTCGGCAGGCTGGCGAGCATTTCAGGCGTGCGACGCACGATCCACACCGGTTTACCGCGCCATTCGATGGTAATCATCATTCCGGGTTCGACCTTGGAGATATCCACCTCCACCGGCGCCCCCGCTGCCCGCGCCCGTGCACTGGGGTTCATGCTCATCGCGAACGGCACGGCGACCGCCACCCCCGCCACCCCGCCCATCACGCTCGTTGCGGCAACAAGGAAACGCCTTTTGCCACGATCGACAATGCTGTCAGCCATGTTCGAACCCGTAAGGTTTCAAAAAGGTGGCATTTTATCGCAAGTTTCCCCGAAAATCACAGCGTTTTGACCTTAATCCCTTGTAAAAACGGGAAAAATCGTCGCTGTCACAAAACAGGTAGAGATCCTTGGGTCGTGGAAAATATTGCGTTGCACAGTGAATCTGCAACAAACCTGGCAGCATTTTCGATATCGGTGCCGCAGGCACTCTTCAGGAAAGAACACGGATTCTTATGAATTTCATCTCCCTTAAAGCCTTGAGTTCTGCGTTGCTCCCGCCCCTCAATCTGCTGCTGCTGGCGGTTCTGGGATTGGCCCTGCTTTTTTTTCGTCGAAGGACAGGCGTGGCGTTGCTCGTGGCCTCTCTGGCGGGACTTTTTCTGCTTTCCATGCCAGTCGTCGGGACCACGCTGGCCGGACTGCTCGAAAATCGCC
Organism: Betaproteobacteria bacterium; assembly: GCA_016194905.1. Lineage (NCBI taxonomy): Bacteria > Pseudomonadati > Pseudomonadota > Betaproteobacteria > Betaproteobacteria bacterium. The sequence continues at coordinate 79,114 of JACQAP010000012.1, read as the reverse complement.
CCCCAGACGGCACCGGAAATCTGGGCGATGCCCAGGCCATCGTCATTCTTGGCGCCGGCAGCTATCCGGTTGCGCCCGAATACGGCGGCGATACCGTGGGGGCGGCTACGTTGGAAAGAGTGCGCTGGGGAGCGCGACTGTATCGGTTGTCCGGATTGCCGATTCTGGTGTCAGGCGGCAGTCCGTTCGGCACCCGTACAACCGAAGCCGCTCAGATGAAGGCTGCACTCAACCAGGATTTCCGCGCAGATGTGAAATGGCTGGAAGAAAAGTCTTTCAACACATTTGAAAGCGCACGTTACGCGAGACAACAACTCGGCGCGGCAAAGATAGATCGCATCGCGCTGGTCACGCATGCCATACACATGCCGCGGGCGCGGCTGGTTTTCGAACAAGCAGGATTCCACGTCATCGAGGCGCCGACCGGTTTTTCCACTTTGCATCCGCCCGGCATTCTGAATTATCTGCCTTCCTCGCAAGGACTCGAGTTGAGCGGCGCCGTCCTCCACGAAGTCATTGGATTGGGCTGGTACCATGTGCGCCTCGCCGCGCGCGGACAACGAGGACAGCAATGAAAGTCAGGGTGAAATGGATCGAAAACGTCGCCTTCGTCGGTGAAACCGAAAGCAGCCATGCCATCTTGATGGATGGTGCCCCTGAAGGCGGAGGCCGCAATCTGGGTCCGCGCCCCATGGAAACGGTTCTGGCCGGCACCGGTGGCTGCACGGCTTATGACGTGGTCTCCATACTGAAGAAAGCCCGGCAGGACATCAGTGATTGTGTACTGGAAATCGATGCCGATCGCGCGCCCACCGATCCGAAAGTATTCACGCGCATTCACTTTCATTTCACGATTCATGGGCGCAACATCAAGCGGGAGCACGTCGAGCGGGCGATCCATCTGTCCGCGGACAAATACTGCTCGGCCTCCATCATGCTCGGCAAGACCGCCGAGATCACCCACGATTTCGAGATCGTGGAGGAATAGCCGTCAAATCCAGTAGGTGGAGTGGGTCATTAGCCGGGAGGCCGCACGCATCGCCTGCCTGGCTGGCGCCGGAAGTTCGGCGCCCCCGTGTGCCATCGCCGACCGCGCATGTTCGGCTTCGTCTTCTTTCATCTGTGCGACGATCGCCCGGCTCTTACGATCATCTTCCGGCAGGCGCCCGAGATGGTCGTCGAGATGTCCCTCCACCTGCTTCTCGGTTTCCGCCAGGAAGCCAAGATTCCATTTGTCGCCGAACAGCCCCGAGATTGCCCCGATCGTGAACGACCCCGCATAGAGGAGTGGATTCAGCAGGCTCACCCTGCCGCCGAGTTCGTCGATGCGCTGCTCGGTCCAGGCAAGATGTTCGGTTTCCTGCGCTGCCGCGTGTTCGAGCGCCTGTCGCACATCTTGATTGCGCGCCGTCATGGACTGGCCATGATAGAGCGCTTGTGCGCAGATTTCGCCGGCATGATTGACGCGCATCAGCGCAGCGGCATTGCGCTTGTCGCGCTCGTCAAGCCTGTTTTCTTCCAGGTCGCCGCCCGGCAGAGGCCGCACCGACGTGGCCCGCGCGCACAACGTGCGCAAGGCGCGATCGAAATTGACAATCAGACTGTCTATGTTCGGCATCGGGATCATTTTTTGCGCATCATGAACAGATATTCCCCGCCGCTTTCATTCGAAAGCAAGAGCTGGTTGCCGGTCTGTTTGGAGAACGCCTGGAAATCGCGCACCGATCCGGGATCCGTCGCGACGATTTTCAGCACCTGGCCAGGCGTCATGTCATTCAGCGATTTTTTCGTCCGCAGAATCGGCAGCGGGCAATTCAGTCCACGGGCATCCAGCTCGCGATCGAATCTGATTTCGGTTTCAGCGCTCATTGAGTCTGGTCTTCAAAAAGATAAATTTCGGCTTTTCCACGATCAGTTCCGCACGACCGGAAACCCGCGCGCGGCCCAGCCACTGAATCCGCCGGCGAGGTTGTAGACCTGCTCCCACCCGTTGTCTGCAAGAAAATGGCTCGCCTGAGCGGAGCGAGCCCCGGATTGGCAGTAAAACACGATCGGACAGCCGTGCTCGATCTCCTCCATACGAGAAGGCAACATGTGCAGGGGAATGTGCAGCGCGCCTGGAATCAGGCCGCGCTCCACTTCCCGATCGGTGCGCACATCGATCAGCACGAGCGCGCCACGCCGCAATTCCTGCAGACCGTCGGGATCGAGATTTAAGTAAGCGCCCATCAACGGAACCTGACAATGAAACGAATGATAACGCCTGGCGCGCGCCTTCAGAAGAGGCTGATGTTGCGATCGAGCAGCAATTGCGACAAGCGGGTATTGGCGGCCTCCAGTCTGCCGACCAGTAATTCGAGAAACGCCGCGTTGAAGGCATGCTTGCAACCCTCGGTGGCTTGTGCGAGAGCTTCCGCGCTGATTTCGATCGCCGTGATGTCGTTGACGGCCGTGACACTCGCCGTGCGCTGGAACGCGCGTTTGCCGAGATAGGCCATTTCCCCGAAACATTCTCCGGCGCGCAGGATGTTCAGCAGCTTGCCCTGTTTGGTGATTCTCACCTCGCCGGCTGCGAGCACGCAGAACGCCGTGCCGACTTCACCTTCCTTGATGACCGGATCGCCGGCCGAATAGCGCACCCAGTTGGATATGCGCAGCACCTGCCACAAATCGACATCCTGGAAGGTCATGAAAAATTCGAGATTGCGCAGGATGCTGAATTTTTCGGTTTCCGGGACGATTTGCTCGGGCTTCTGCAAATTGTTGAAGGTGTCCCCCAGCGCTTGCGCAAATTCCTCCCAGGTCCGAAAGCGCTTGGCAATGTCTTTTTCCAGCGCGCGTTTCACGATCACATCGACGGCGGCAGGCGTATCCGGCCGCAAGAGGCTCGCCGCAGGCGGATCCACATTGATGATCTGATACACCATGCTGTAGTTGTTGGTCGCCCTGAAAGGCAGTGCCCCGGTCAATAGCTGGTACATCACCACGCCCAGGGAAAAGATGTCGGTCTGATGGTTCAACGTCCTTTCCTGCAGTTGTTCAGGCGACATGTAAGCCGGGGAACCGATTCCCGACACCTGCGTAGTTTCAGCGGATATCGAGAGCGCGGCACCGAAATCGGAAATCTTGATGTCCGTCTCGCCCGTCAGAAGGATGTTGGCGGGCTTGATGTCCCGGTGGATGATGCCGTGCCGGTGCGCATAGTCGAGAGCTTTGCAGCATTTGAAAATAATCTCGACGATGGTGTTGATCGTCATCAATTTGGCGGGCAGGGTGTAGGGTTCAAGCGTGCCCCCCGGCACGTATTCCATGACGAGGTAACTGCCTTCCTCGTCGGAGACAGCATCGAATATCGCTACAAGATGCGGATGAGAGAGTTTGCCGGCGAGAGACGCCTCTACCAGGAAGAGCTTCTGAAAGCGCCTGCCCTGCTCTTTGTCGCCGAGCGCATCGGCCCGCACCAGTTTGATGGCCACCTGGCGTCCCGCAAAGGCATCGTTCGCCAGATAGACCGCACTGGTCGCCCCCCTGCCGAGCTCCCTGATGATCTGGTATTTGCCGATCTTGTCCATGAGCGATGCCCCGGGGTTCAGACCGCCAGCCGGAGAGCTTCGGTATGATAGAAAATTCGCGGAAGCAAGGCGAGGTTTTTAAGTAAATTCAATGGCTAGCACCCAACCAGAGTCGGCCGGCGTGGCTAGTTGGGTGGCCGACGGTGTTCCTCCAGGTCTCTGAAGTCAGGGTTTGCGCCGGTTTTCAGTATCGACTGCCATCAATTCCTTGAGGCGTGCCTCCACGCTGGATTTTTGATAGAAGTCGCCATCTCCGGCTTTTTGCGCAATCTGGAGTTGTTCGATTGCCGCAGGAAAATTGCCGCGTAATGCATAGACTTCCGCAAGAGCACGATGCTGCAAGAGCCGCTTGCCCAGGGCCGTATATGCCCGCGCCTGAAATTCGTAAAGTTGCGGATCCGCGGGCCGCCCGTCCATTCGGCCATTGAGGAACTGTACCGCATCGGCGGCCTTGTTGGCGGTGATCAGCGCATCGACGTAGCCGTAGATCAGTGCCCTGCGATTGGGATTGGCTCTTAAAACATCCCGGTAGGAGGCGAGCCCCTTCTCGATCTCCCCGCCTGCGATCAAGGTTTGCGCCCCCAGTGCATCGATCATCGGACTTTTTGCCTTCAATTCCTGCAGCAATGCCATTTCCTTGCGCGCGCGAGCCTTGTCGCCAACCCGCAGCAAGGCCACGACCAAGCCATAGCGGGCTGCGGCTTCGGTACCAAACTTGTGCGCGTCGATCATCCTGTCGAAATTTGCCACCACTTCGCGGGCATTGCCTTCCTGGGCCGACAAGCGGGCGCGGACCAACTGGAATTCGAGGCTGTCGGGAACCTGACGGAATGGAACGTCCTGGATACGGCTCTGAATATCCGCAATGCGCTCGAATGTGAGCGGGTGAGTGCGAAGATAGGAGGGCGCTCCGCTTTCGTACACCCGCGTAGCCTTTTGCAGCCGTTCGAAGAAGACCGGCATGGCATGCACGTCGAAGCCGGATTTATCCATGATCTGCAAACCGATGCGGTCGGCCTCGCGTTCGTGTTCACGCGTAAAGTTCAGTTGCGACTGGATCGCCCCCGCCTGGGCGGCCGCGATGGCTGCCGCGGATACCTGTGAATTGGAGCGCGCGGCGAGAATAGCCACCGCGAGCGCCGCCATCGAAGCGAGGCCGACGCGTTGCTGAGCGGCGATCAGGCGCGCAATGTGGTGCTGCGTGACGTGCGCAATTTCGTGCGACAACACGCTTGCCAGTTCCGATTCGCTCTGCGCAGTAAGCAGCAATCCGGAATGCACGCCGACGAATCCGCCAGGTAACGCAAAGGCATTTATGCTGCTGTCCGCAATGGCAAAGAACTCGAAAGGTCCAGCGGGATCCGGGCTGTTTGCCACCAGCCGATAGCCAAGCGTATTGAGATAGTCAATGACCTCAGGATCGTCGAGGTAAGCGGGATTTGAACGAATCTGCCCCATGATCCCCTCGCCCAGCTTGCGCTCCTGCGCAGGCGACAGCGCGCTTTGCGAAACGTCTCCAAGGTCGGGCAGTTCGTCGGCAAATGCAATACTCGAGACCAGGAACGCTACCATGAGTGTCTGAAATTTCATGATGCTATGATAGCGCCACTGTCGGACGAGTTCCGCGGGCGCAGTACGGCCCGCTCACAGAGTCAGGGCTACGGATGGGCGAACTCACTCATTTCAATTCCGCCGGCCAGGCGCACATGGTCGACGTGGCTGCAAAGCAGGATTCCCATCGCATCGCCATCGCGGTCGGCAGAATTGTCATGCGCCCCGAAACGCTGCAAAAGATCCTGCAAGGCACCGCCAGCAAGGGAGATGTCCTGGGGATTGCACGCGTGGCAGCGATCCAGGGCGCCAAGCGGACCTCCGAGCTTATTCCGCTTTGTCATTCAATTTCGCTGAGCAGCGTAACTATCGAATTCAAGGTACTTGTGGAAGATAATACGGTGGAATGCTCGGCACGAGCCGAGACAGTGGGCCGCACCGGCGTCGAGATGGAAGCACTCACCGCCGTCAGTGTCGCGCTACTCACGATCTACGACATGTGCAAGGCGGTGGACCGGGGCATGCATATCGAAGGTGTGCGGCTGATGGAAAAACGCGGCGGCAAATCGGGGCACTGGCAGGCAGGGCCGGAAACCTGATCGGGCACGAACCGTTTGCCGCGCGCGCGGTCTGACGGATTATTGCGACTATCGATGAAACCCGCTACGGCGCTAGGATTGTTGGTTTTGGGCACTGCTCTCGCAAGTGCCTGCCCTGCCTTCGCGGACCAGGCGGAAAAGATAGCCGCAGGGGCGCGACTGGCCCAGGACGTGGCCAGAGGTAACTGCCTTGCCTGTCACGCGATACCGGAAGATGCCAGCGCAGTTACGTCTGCCAATATCGGTCCGCCGCTGGTAGCGATACAGGCGCGCTTTCCAGATCGTGAACGGTTGCGGCGCCAGATCTGGGATGCCGGGCTGACCAATCCGGATACGGTCATGCCACCGTTCGGAAGGCATCAGATTCTGACGCCCGAAGAGATCGAACTGATCGTCGATTACCTCTACACGCTTTGAAGGAGTGCGTACTTGGGCATGAATGCGCAGCCATTAGGAAGAACATTGTTGCGAAGAAATTTTCTGCGTACGCTCGCGGTCGGCAGCGCCTATGTCGCGACCTTTGCCGCGGGATGGTTGCACCCTGTCCAGTTGCTGGCTGCGGAATGGAACAAGGTGGCGTTCGACGCCAGGATGCTGACGGATGCTCTAAAGAGCATCGGTGCGACCGCCGCAGCCGATTCCGACCAGATCCAGCTAAAAGCGCCGGAGATCGCGGAAAATGGCGCGATCGTCCCCGTGGAGATCATCAGCCGGATTCCCGGTACGCAAACGATCTACATCATTGCGGATAAGAATCCGCAACCCCTCGTCGCCATTTTCGACGTCACTGGGGGCATGGAACCCTTCATTTCCACCCGGATCAAGATGGGCGAGTCGTCCAAGGTCAGGGTTCTCGTCAAGGCCGCTGGCAAGTTCTACGTTGCCACTCAAGAAGTGAAGGTGACCATTGGCGGCTGTGGCGGTTGACGCGGACAAGCAATCAGGAAAAATCAGAGATGGCTGATGCAATGAAAATTCGCGCCCAGCTCCAGGGCGATGTAGCCGACGTAAAGGTATTGATGTTCCACCCGATGGAGACCGGGCTGCGCAAGGATCCCGTTTCCGGCGAAGTCATACCGCTGCATTTCATTCAGCGCGTAGTCGCCACGCACAATGGCAAGACGGTGATGGATGCGCAGTGGAGTCAGGCCGTGTCGAAAAATCCTTTCGTCAATTTTCGGATACGCGGCGCGAAGCCGGGTGACAAGGTCACGGTGAATTGGGAAGACAACAAGGGCGAGAAGGCGAGCATCGAGACGACGCTCAATTGATTCCAATGCGACGGACAAATGCCCTGAAAAGTTTCTTGATGGCCGGCTTGGCGCTGACATGCGCGGCCGGACAATCCTTTGCATCACCCGAACAGGATCGTGCAGTGTTCATCGCTCTCTATCACGAGAAATTTCCGACTGTGCCGCTGGAAAACTACGTCAACGGTGCATTGATGCTCTCCAGCGACGCCAAGACACAGTTCGACAGTATCATGGGATTCCCCCCCTTCCAGGGCGACATCGACAGAGGAAGAAGTTTGTGGGAAACGCCCTTCAGGAACGGTAAAACTTTTGCCGACTGCTTTACCGATGGCGGCCGCAATGTCGCCGGCAACTACCCCTACTACGATTCAGGCGGCGACAAGGTTGTCACGTTCGAAATGGAGATCAATCGCTGCCTGCGCGCTAACGGCGAAGCGGAATATAGATTCAACGACAAAGCGACAATGGGTATCGTCACCGCCTATGCTCGCACGCTCTCCGACGGCATGCGCGTCGACGTGCGGGTGGAAGGCGCCGGGGCGCTTGCAAAATATGAGCAGGGCAAGAAGCTTTATTTCACACGCATCGGCCAATACAATTTCGCCTGCGCTTCCTGTCACATGGCCAACGCGGGAAAGATTCTGCGCACCGAGATTCTCTCTCCTGCCGTCGGCCAGACCACGCATTGGCCGGTTTTCCGCGGCGGCGACAATTTGAACACATTGCACATGCGCTACCGGCGTTGCATGGAACAGATGCGTGCATCTCCGTTTCCGGCGGGCAGCGAAGAACTCAACAATCTCGAGTACTTCCAGTCCTATCTCAGCAACGGCTTGTCGATGCGTGCGTCGGTTTACCGCAAGTAAGCAGCGAACGGCATTTCGACCAATTCCCGCTTTACAAGACAGATGCACCGCCGTGAATTTCTGCAGGCGCTGGCGCTCGCCTCGATCTCCGGGAGTCTGACTGCACCCGCACTTGCCAGCAACGCCTCGCCGCTATATCGCCTACCGGAACGCAAGCGTGTTGCCAGTCTGATCCATCTCACTGATTGCCACGCGCAGTTGCTGCCGGTCCATCATCGCGAGCCCAGCATCAATATCGGCGTCGGCGAATCAGCAGGCAGGCCGCAGCATCTGACCGGCGAAGCGCTGCTGCGACACTACGGACTGCGGCGCGGCTCCCGCCTCGCCCACGCATTTACGCACCTCGACTTCGAGGAACTGGCGAGGCGATACGGCAAGATGGGCGGCTTCGCTCACCTCGCCACTCTGGTGAAATCAATCCAGTCGCAGCGCCAGGGAGCAATACTCGTGGACGGCGGGGACAGCTGGCAGGGTTCGGCCGCTGCATTGTGGACACGCGGCGCCGACATGGTCGCGGCCAGCAAGTTGCTTGGCGTCAAAGTCATGACGGGGCACTGGGAATTCACCCTGGGCGCTGAACGGGTCATGGATTTGATCCAGCATGACATGCTGGGTTCGATCGATTTCATTGCCCACAATGTTTTCACGCGCGATTTCGGGGATCGCGTGTTCTCGCCGTTCATCATCAAGGAGATCGACGGCATGGATGTGGCAATCATCGGGCAAGCCTACCCGTATACCCCGATCGCCAATCCTCAGCATTTGATCCCGGACTGGACCTTCGGCATTCATGAACAATCTTTGCGTGAAACCATAAACGAAGTTCGCCGGTTCAAGGTGGCGGCCATCGTGCTGCTTTCGCATAACGGTGTTGATGTCGATTTGAAGCTAGCCAGTCGTGTCGAAGGCCTGACAGCGATTCTGGGCGGCCATACTCATGACCCGCTGCCAAAACCAATCCGGGTCAAAAACAACGGGGGCGAAACACTGGTCGCCAATGCAGGATCGAACGGCAAGTTCATCGGGGTACTCGACATCTTTTCCAGCCACGGCAAAACCGCCTGCGACTATTCACTGATGCCGGTATTTTCCGGTCTGCTGGAGCCCGATACCGAAATGACCGCACTTGTTGCCCGGATCAGACAGCCTTTCGAACGGTCCCTGGGGCAGGTTCTGGCGGTCACCGACGATCTGCTTTATCGCCGCGGCAATTTCAACGGTTCCCTCGACGAAATAATTCTCGGCTGTCTCCAGCAATCGCAGGATGCGGAGATTGCGGTGTCGCCTGGATTTCGATGGGGCACAACCTTGTTGCCCGGATCTGAGATTACGGTCGAGGATGTGATGGCGCAGACGGCCATTACTTATCCTGGAATCACGGTGCGCAATCTCACTGGCGCGGAAATCAAGGATGCGCTGGAAGATATCGCCGACAATCTTTTCAATCCCGATCCCTACTATCGTCAGGGCGGCGATATGGTACGTACAGGCGGACTCAGTTATACGTGTATTCCGCGTGCCTCCATCGGCAAACGGATCGAGAACTTACGAATCGACGAAATCCCGATGGACGCCGACCGGACCTACCGAGTCGCCGGCTGGGCATCGGTCGTCGAGACGGAATCCGCAGGCGCGCCGGTATGGGAACCGCTGCAGGACTATCTCATCCGGAGGGGCACGGTGAATATCAAGTCTGTCAACATCCCGAAGCTGCGCTAACCGCCACTGCCGGCGGCATTGTCGGCGCGGCAGGAGGCAAACACCCCGCTTCTTACCATTACCAGTTATAGAAGCGTCCGTATTGCCAGAAATGCGGATTCCAGCGCGGCAACCAGGCCGGAAGGTCGCGCGCCAGCGGAAGATATTCGAGCGCCAGAATCGTGGTTATCGCGACCGCGCCCAGTCCGGTCGAAACAATCGCGAACCTGTGCGTCCGAAAAGCGACGGCTCCCGAATATACTGTGGTCCCGACCGGCAACGACCGGCCCGCTATCCATCCTGCTATCACGCAGAACAATACCTGACTCTGGGGCATTATCAGATTGCCGCTGAATAACGAGTCGGTCATTCCCATCAGCAATGCAGCAATGAGACTGGGGCCGATTGCATCCGTTGCTCCAGATGGCTGTTCTCTCAGTGTCCGAATGACGAATATGAACAATAAGGCACCAAGCCAGATTCCTGCCGTGCCCGCAATCAATCCATATTCCGCCAGTAATTGCAGCGGAACATTGTGTGGATGCGCGGCATTCATCGGATAGGGTTGAAGGCCGAACTGGCCGGGGCCCACGCCAAGCAGCGGATGTTCCCGAACTAATTGCAACGCGGTCCGGGCGAGCGCGATTCTTTCATCGATGCTGCCCTGCCCGCGTTCGACAATCGAGTTCACACCGGGGACCGGAGCGATATCCGGCAGGACTTGGACAAAATGGGAAAAAACAAGATAGATGATTGCTCCGGCGAGAATCGCCGTCGCGTGCCACCGCAGCCACGTCAATTTTCCTTTCCGGAGAAACGCCGGCACCACGACAACCGCAACGAAAAGCCCCAGCCAGGCCGCACGCGTGCCGACCATCCAGTGCAGCGCCCAGAAATTGGCCGCGACAAAGAAAAACAAAAGCCGCCAGCCTTTGCCGATGTTCGGAATGAACATCGGAATGACGGCCAGAAAAAGAGCATAGGCCTGATACTGACTGAAGAAGCGAACGTTGGCGAACTCCAGAAATGGGCTCACCCAGGGAAATGCCTTCCCCTCGAACGCGTAAAGGATGTAGATCACCCAGAACTTCAGCGCGCATAGCGCCGCACCAGCGAAGACGGAAACAGTCAAAACCATTTCCGCCTGTACCCGTCCCTCACGTACTGCGCACGCAACGACTCCAACCAGGATAATGAGCTGTGCCGTCAATGCGATTTCGAGCAATCCAAGATTCACCGCAGGGGACACTACCGCTGCTACCGTGCCGCCCGCAAGGAACAGCAGCACCAGAAAGCGGAATGAAACGCTCATGGAGAGCCATGCGCCGGTGAGCGCATCGGCAATCGCGAGGCGACACAGTTGGGGTATGACAAACGCAAGCAGGCCGAGTTCTACGTAGCGGGCGTCGTCGTAGAGCCTGGGCGCCAGCCCCGGCATCCACACTGCAGCCAGAATCAAGTAACAGCAGATGCCCACCAATGCCGGCGCGAATACCAGGCGGCCATTATCAAATCGAAATTTCGTCTGAATTTTTACGGGGGCTGGGAGCACGATCGAGGCGGGTAATTTTTGCGGAGTCGGCGTAACGTCAAGCAAACGATTGTAGTCAGCAAAAAAGAAGGCGCCCGGGAGGCGCCTTCTCGATACGGTTGGGTTTCGAAAACTTCCCAACTATCACAGTACATTAGGTGCTTGAAGCGAAATCGTTTGCGTACACCGCTATACTCGCACGGCAGGAGCCCGGCAGGTACTTGCCAATATCCTTCGCGTTCGCCGGATCCGGGCCGCACAACCAGCTGGAAACCGCAGCTCCAACAATCGGCGCCACGGCGCTTGTAGGAGCCTGCGAGGGCTGGAGAACGATGGACATGCCATCAATGCTGGTCGCATTGATGCCCGTTACTTTCACTTGAATTTCACCTTTGGAACTGGTCTTGATCGAGGTCACATACTTGGAGACCTGAGGCGTGAGAGTAGCGCTCGACTCGCAACCCCACAGACCGGGACCAGGCAGCGCGCTGGCCGATTGGACGGTCTCGGTGATGCTGGTACGGCAGGCCGACGCAGCCAGAATGGCTTCAGACATCTTGGCACGCGCGGTGTAGTCCTGGTATGCCGGCAACGCAACCGCTGCCAGAATACCGATGATCGCGACAACGATCATCAGTTCGATAAGGGTAAAACCCTTTTGTACGGCCTTCATGGCTAAACTCCTTGATGGTTAGTGAACAAACACGCTGAAATTCAGGTGTTCGACACCGGTATCGCAAACCCTGTGCCAACGCGGCAAATCTCGCGGTCAAATCACGCAACTCATTTCAAGAAAACAATAAATACACTAATTAACAGATGGTTAGAGGATCCATTTGAAGTCGCCGTAACAGGAAAGAAGTCCACGTTCGTTTATGCTCCGGTGTTAACGAGCCCCCCTCTTATTAACGCGGACATAAACCAACATGGGCCAATCGGCAGTAACTGACGCAGTTCGTCACCGAGAGTGATAACCCGGGAGGGCCGCTTCGTCTACCTCATCGATCTGATCGGCATCCAAAAACTGTTCCGCATACTTCAAATAGACCCTCTTGCGCACGAATATGTCGAACAGATCCGGATCGATGTGGCCGTTAAGTTTGAACTTGCCGAGGATTTGCAGCGATTCGGTAAGCGTCTTGCCCTTCTTGTAAGGCCGGTCCTTTGCGGTAAGGGCCTCGAAAATATCGGCGATCCCCATCACCCGCGCCTGCACCGACATCTGTTCGCGGCTCAATCCTCGTGGATAGCCTTTGCCATCCATGCGCTCATGATGTCCCCCGGCATACTCGGCGACGTTTTTCAGATGCTTGGGCCAGGGCAGCGACTCCAGCATCTTGATCGTCACCTCGATGTGATGATTGATGATCTGCCGCTCCTCCTGCGTCAGGGTTCCGGAACGAATGGTCAGATTGTTGACTTCGTCGGCGGTCAGGAAATTCGCCTCATTGCCGTCGACGTCACGCCAGCGATACGTCTTCGAGATATCGCGCACCCGCTGCTGATCTTCCGCGCGCATCGCTTCGGATCCAAAATTGCAGAAGCGCAGGAACTGCCGGTCTTCCTCGATCTGGCGCAACCGTGCTTTCAATTCACGGTCGGCCCTCTCCCATTCGCCGGCCCGGTTGTCCGGCGAGTTGAGCTTGGTCTTCAATCTCGCGATCTCGGCGTCGCGTTTGAGTATTTCTAACCGGGTATCCACCAACGTGATGCGATCGAAAATAGTTTGCAGTTTGGTCGCCTTGTCCACCACGTGAACAGGGGTTGTGACCTTGCCGCAATCATGCAATAACCCGGCGATCTTCAGTTCGTAACGGTCCTTGTCCGTCATCCTGAAGCCGGAGAGAGGCCCCTCGTCGGTTTCATTCACCGCTTCGGCCAACATCATCGTCAACATGGGAACGCGCTGGCAATGTCCGCCGGTGTAGGGAGACTTATCGTCGATCGCGGCGTTTATCAAGCTGATGAAGGATTCGAACAATCCTTCCAGCTGGTTGATCAACTGGCGGTTCGTGAGCGCTACGGCCGCCTGGGACGCCAGGGATTCCGCGAGACGCTGATCGGCTTCGGAGAACGGCACCGTTGCGCCGTTTTGGCGATCCTTGGCGTTGATCAGTTGCAACACACCGATGACTTCGTCTTCATGATTTTTCATCGGCACCGTGAGAAAGGATTCCGAACGGTAGCCGGTCTTTCCGTCGAAGCTCTTGGTTCCGGTGAAATCGAAACCCTTCGCGGCGTAAGCATCCGCGATGTTGACCGTCTCGTCGCGCAGAACCGAATAAGCGACGACCATCGAATTATTCGGCCGCCCGTCATCGTCGAAAAGCCGCACCGGATAGAACGGCACCTCCACTCCCGTCGTGCCACCCATGGCGATATTCAATGAGTCGGTGCGCAGGATCTCGAAGTGGACGAGCTTCTTGTCCGCATCCACACGGTAGAGCGTTCCACCATCGGCATTCGTGATTTTCTTTGCCGCCACCAGAATCGCCTCAAGCAGGCGATTGGTATCTTTTACCTTCGACAACGAAATGCCGATCCCATTGAGTTCCTCCAGTCGGCGGAACAGTTCTGTGGAGGTCGGTTCACTCATCGTGGTTTTTTCCGGGCCGGAATGCCCCGAAGTGTCGTGACTTACTTTATGCAAACGGCCCTGACTTGGAGCATATCCGTCACACCCTGCAGCACCTTCTCGATACCATCCTGCTTGAGCGTGCGCATGTTTTCCGCCAGCGCGGTGGCAACGATCTCGGCAACACGCGCATGCTCCTGAATATGCTTCTTCACCGCATCGCTGCCGACCAACAATTCATGCAAACCGACGCGGCCCTTGTAACCGGTCCCTCCGCAGGTATCACAACCGACGGGTGTATAAAGGGTGAATTGCCCCTTGTCGTCCGCGAACATTTTCACCCACTCGCGATAGACAGTCTCATATGCCGCTTTGGGATCGCGCTTCCAATTGTCGGTATTCCGCAGTTCGGCGGTGTACTCTTCGAGAATCGACTTGAGTTCTTCCTGGGTCGCAACATGCGAAGCCTTGCACTTCGAGCACAGCCGCTTTGCCAGCCGCTGGGCAAGAACTCCCAGCAGTGCATCGGCAAAATTGAATGGATCCATGCCCATGTCGAGCAGACGGATGATCGATTCCGGAGCGCTGTTGGTATGCAAGGTTGCAAACACCAAATGGCCTGTCAGCGAAGCCTCGATACCGGTGGAAGTTGTTTCCTTGTCGCGCATTTCACCGACCATGATGATGTCCGGGTCGGCCCGCAGGAAAGCCCTCATCGCAACCGCGAAAGTGAGCCCGGCCTTTGGATTCATCTGGACCTGCCGCAGGCCTTTCTGCGTGATTTCTACCGGATCCTCTGCCGTCCAGATCTTGGTTTCGGGCGTATTCAGATAGCCGAGGACGGAGTGCAATGTAGTGGTCTTGCCTGAACCGGTAGGACCGCAGACGAAGAACAATCCATACGGCTTGCTGACCGTTGCCTTGAGGATGCCGACATTACGCTGGGATAGGCCGAGTTTGTCGATCGGAATGGGTTCGCCTGCTGCGAGAATACGCATCACGATGTCTTCGACACCGCCGGCTGAAGGGATCGTGGCCACCCGCAACTCGATGTCTAGCGGTCCGAATTTCTTGAATTTGATCTTGCCGTCCTGCGGTTTTCTTTTTTCGGAGATATCCAGGTCGCACATGACCTTCAAGCGCGCAGCGATCGCATTTCGATAGCTGGCCGGCACCGAGATGTAGTTCTGCAAAGTACCGTCCTTGCGGAAACGCACTTCGGTCTTGCCCTTACCCGGATACGGCTCGATGTGAATGTCGGACGCGCCCTGATGGTAGGCATCGACGATGATCTTGTTGACCAGTTTGACCAGTTCGTTGTCCTGGGCCAGCGAAGCGTCGTCCGCGCCACCCCCGCCTTCTTCGTCGCCCTCTTCGTCCATGGTGGACAGCAATTCGCCGATTGAGGAGGTATCGCCCGACTCCGCGCCGAAGAACTGGTCGAGCGTTGCGCCGAATTCCCGGTGCGTGCAGACCTTGAAAACGATCTTGTGCTTCGGAAATATATTGCTTACCACCTTCGACGCACGCACTTTTTCGGGATCGGTCGTAAGTACGATCAGCCCTTCCTTGACGTCCTCAATGGGAACCCAGAGGCTGCTTTCCACGTAGTCGCGCTTGAGGTTCTTTAGCAGATCCAGCGGTTTGACCCGATCCTGCTTGAAGGACTCGTAGGGCACCTTGAAGAACTGTGAAAGCGCTTCGCCGATAGCCGGGGACTTGACCTGGAACTCGTCGATCAGCACGTCCTCGATATCCAGATTTTTGCGTCGCGCAGACCGCGTAGCCAATTCCATTTCCTCGGCCGAAAGCACGGCATTCGTGACGAGATGGTCATACTTCCCGCGCAGCATCGCAGCCGGTCTGCTGCGCTGACGCAGTGCGATCTCCAACGTCTCGCCCAGATGCGCCGCGCCTTCCTCGGCTATGGTCGAAAACGGCTGGCCGCTCTTGGAATTGATGACCTGAATTACGCCGATCAATTCGTTTGCTCCACTATCGACAACCGGCGCCACCAGCATCTGCTTGGTGCGGAATCCGGTGCGTTTGTCGACTTCCTTTAGGAATTTCAGATTGGGGTTGTAGCCGCGCAACTCGCTATCATCGTAAACATCCCGAATGTTGATCAACTTCTTCGATAGCGCCACGAATCCGGCAATGCTCTGCTCGTTGATCGGCAGCTTGAGGTCCTTGAATGAAGACAACCCGGTCTTGACCTTGGAGATGATCGAAGTTCTGTCTTCCGAGAGCACGTAAATCGTCAGTCGTTCGGCTTCGAACAGCGAGCAGATGTCCTGCGACAACTCCAGCATGATCTCGTCGATGTTGGTAGTCGCATGAATCTTGTTTGTCACCGCCTGGAGTCTCTTTTGAAACTCCAGTTTGTGACTCATCTCCGCCAGATTCTGGCCGGCTTGTGGCTTGGTTTCAAAGACTGTGCTCATGGCCTGCTTCCTTCTTCCATTTGCGAGCGCGACTTTCCGATACTAACTCAGCCGCCGCGTGGCTGCTAAACCACTTTGGTTCCCAATGGCCGGATTCAAAACTTGAAAACCTGGCCGTTGGACAGCATGCGCGGGTTATAGCGCTCCGCGCATTCCTCGACCTCCTGCATCGTGAGCGTGCCGGCGCCAGGCTTAAGATGTGTAATGAACACCCGCGTGGAACGCTGCAGCTTGGCCAGCTCCTCCGCGAGCATGCTCGGACAGAGATGCTTGGAGGCGATTGCCAGTTTCTTCTCCATGTTGGGAAAGGCTGTTTCGATGATGAGATAGCGCAAATTACCGATCTTGTTGACCTCCGCCCACAACGCGTCGTTCACCGTGGTATCGCCGGTAAACACCAGGCTGGCTTCGCCGCTGTCAAACTGAAAACCGACTGCAGGTACGACATGGTTGGCCGGCAGGACATTGATCGTGCGCCCATCAAGATCGATCCTGTCGCCCACGGCAAATGTCGAATAGCGCAGGCAAGGAGACGACTTGCTTGGGATCTCGGTGAAGTCGGGCCAGACCTTCCAGTTGAAAATGTGCTCCTGAAGAATTTTTCGCGTGGCCTCCGCACAATGCACGGTTATCGGCTTTTCCCGCATCGGGCCCACGGTATCCACGAGAAACGGTAACGACGTGACGTGATCGAGGTGAGAATGCGTCAGAAAAACATGGTCGATCTTGAGCAGTTCGGTGATGGTAAGGTCGCCCACCCCGGTACCAGCGTCCACCAGCACGTCATTGTCGAGCAGCATCGAGGTCGTGCGCAGATTTCCGCCGATGCCTCCGCTGCAACCGAGTATCCTGATCTGCATGGCTATTTGGTTTCGAATTTCCAGGAACCGTCCCAGCCGTCTTCCGGCGGGTTCTTGCGCAAACGCGCAATTCGTTCGAGAAACAGCCTGTAAAGCCCGCTATCCGGAGCAACCTTCATGAGGTTGATCAACTGCAATTCTGCCATATCCCAGTCACGAGCCCGGTACAGCCTGAGCACCTGGCCCCACAGCTTCAATTCATCCTGCACGGCCTTTTCGATCTCATCGAACAGTCCGATTGGCTCAAAAATGGCGACCGGGGCCTCCTTGCCCTTAACTTTGACCTTGTCGAGCTCGCGAAATACGACTTCGGGCACTTCGGCGCGCGTCGTTTCACCCACTATCATATTCACGCCGTATTGCTTGGTAATGCCCTCCAGGCGCGACGCCAGATTCACTGCATCGCCCATTACCGTGTATGCCAACCGGATTTCCGAACCCATGTTGCCGACGCTCATACGGCCACTGTTGACGCCCACGCCGATGTGAATCGGCGGCCAACCCCTGTCCTTGAAGTGAGGCTGCAATTCCGCAAGGATCCGGTGCATTTCCAGACCCGCCATTACCGAGTTGCGCGCGTGTTGCGGATCGTTGAGCGGGGCGCCCCAGAAGGCCATGATGCAATCGCCCATGTACTTGTCGATCGTGCCGCGATGCTTGTAAATTATTCGCGTGAGCGGCGTCAAAAATTCATTCATCAGCTTGGATAACTCTTTCGGGTCCAGGCCCTCCGAGATGGTGGTGAATCCGCGCACGTCCGTAAACAGCACCGACAACTCCCGGCTCTCGCCTTCCATCGAAAAGGCTTCCGGATCCTTGCTCATTTCGTCGACCAGTTCGGGTGGGACATACTGCCCGAACAGACCGGTAATCTGACGTTTGGCGCGAGATTCCACGAAGAAACCGTAGGACATATTGAGCGCGAATAGCATGGTTATCATCAATAGTCCGGAAGCCAGCGGAAGCACCAGGTTGCCCTCGGTCCATACCAGCACATTGGTCGCGAATACCGCGACAATGATTACAACCGTCAGTACCGTGGCCCGCAAGGGATTCACCATTGGCAACAGCAGCGCCATGCCTATCCCGGAGAACAACAGCAAAACTACTTCCGCACCCAGCACATAGGGTGGTCGTTGCTTGATGCTGCCATCGAGCATGCCGGCAATCAGGTTGGCATGCATCTCCACTCCCGGATATACGCTGGCAACAGGCGCTGCGCGCAAGTCATATAGGCCCGGGGCGGTCGTACCGACCAGCACGATCTTGCTTTTGAGGTCGCTCAGCGGCGCGTTTCCGTGCAGCACGTCGGTGGCGGATACGTATTGGAAACTACCCTGCTTGCCGCGATAGGGGACCAGTGCCGTGACGAGATTATCCACCGGGATACGCACGGATCCCATGTCTACCCATTCGAGTCCGGGATAGTTTTTTGACCAGGGCTTGTCCTGCGGAAAACCGGGCACGACCGGAGGCAGGCCCAGCCCCAACCTGATCATCGCCATCGACAGCGATTCGTAGTAGGCGCCGTTGTACTCCGCCAGCATGGGGACGCGCCGGATCACGCCATCGTCGTCGGGCAAGGGATTGAAATGGCCGCCACTGGCGGCCGCCTGCTGAAATTCCTCCAAGTTGGCTCCATAGCCTACCCAGCTTGTAAAGAGGATGTTCTTGCCTTTGAAGGTGCCCGCCGGCATTACCGGCTTGGGAAGCGCACCGGACGCGCGCCCTTTTCCGTCTTCCGACCTGACGTCGGAAAAGTAGTATCCGAGCACTATTGCGCGGTTTTTCAATTTTTCAGCGAAGACGCGATCGTATTCGAGCTGCGGCGCGACATCCTTCAGCACAGCCTGGTACTGGGCGTTGCCCTTCAACTCCTTCTGTCCCAACTCCCGCAGGATGCCCAGTCCGGAACTTTCGTCGCGCTCGGCAAATACGATGTCGAAGCCAACGATGCCTACATTGTAATGATCGAAAAGCTGGTCAAGCATCGTGCCGAGTTTGTCGCGACGCCATGGCCAACGGCCCTCTGCGGCAAGGCTTTTCTCGTCGATATCGATGATGACAATTCGCGGATCGACATTGTTGGCCATCGTCAGGCGCAGGCGCGCGTCATAGACGATATTTTCGAAGCGGTCGATGAACGGGATTTTGTAGCGGCCGGCGGCGTGGCCAACAAAAACAAGGACCACCACCAGCCCGAGCGCAATGCGCACCAGGTGCTTCTTCAAACCGCCTCCCTTGTCGTGTTGCGTGCCGCGAGCACGCCGCAGGCCGATGCGCCCGGTAGTTGTTGGAAGCTATTCCGCGCAGGGTTTGACGCGTTACCGTTCTCAGGGTTTTAGGAAGAACTCCATCTTTACCCCGGCCAGCTCGATGATGTCGTGATCGCCCAGCTGATGTGCCTGGGCGTCGAGCGTCTTGCCGTTGACCACCGGGAAGTTGGCGCCTTCCACGTGGGTAATGAAGTGGCCCTGCGGCCGCTTGGCGATAACCGCGACTTGAACACCAGGTTTGCCCAGCGTGGTAAGGGGCTTCGCCAGCGGCAATTCCTTGCCGGCATTCGGGCCAGACAGGATCTGGATGGTGCCAATGCCCTGCGCCATCGCCCCTGCGGTGGCAGGCGGTGGCGGCGCTGCCGCAGGTGACGCCGCAGTCTTCGATGGCGCGGATGCGGGCGGGGCAGCCGGTGCAGTAGCGGCCCCAGACTGAACGTTGGCGCCTGCCTCGCTTAAATTAGGGGTCACCTGAAGATTCGTCTGGGTGTCGGTGGGGCTCCTGACTTCCTGCTTGGGGGCTGCGGCAGCCGGCGCTCGCAACACCATGGTCTTCTCAAACTCGGACTGACTCATGCTGGCCGGCGCTTCATTCATGTACTTGAGCTTGTATTTGCCGATCTCAATCGTGTCACTGCTCTGCAGAAAATGCTTCTTGACCGGCTGGCCGTTGACCAGCGTGCCATTGGTGCTGCCGAGGTCTTCCAGAAAGGAGTCGTTCAGGATGGTCATGATGATGGCGTGCTCACCGCTGACCGCGAGATTGTCGATCTGAATGTCGTTGTGCGGTTTGCGGCCGATGGTAGTGCGCTCCTTGCTGAGCGTGAACTCCTTGATCAACTGACCATCGAGACTCAATATCAACTTCGCCATAGCAGCGTCCTTTTATTTGAACCAGGAAAAGAACTTCGCAAACAAGCCCTCGTCTGCCGGGAAGTCCTTCTTCACCTTGATCAGCACTACCGAGATATTATCGCGCCCGCCGTTGTCGTTCGCCATCTGCACCAGTTGTTCGGCTGCAAGCTGCAGGTTGGCGCCCAGCGCTTCGAGCGTCATCTCGATGTCTTGGTCCTCGACCATGTCGTTGAGGCCGTCCGAGCATATTAGATAGATATCGCCTTCCTGCGCCGGATAGGTATGGATCTCCGCTTCCACTACCGGCTCGATCCCCAGCGCACGCGTTACCAGATTCTTGTTCTGGGAGCGCTTCGCCGCCTCTTTGGTGAGCAGACCGCTGTCGATTTGCTCCTGCAGCAGCGAGTGGTCCCGGGTAACCTGCTCCAGCTTGCCGCCACGCTGACGATAGCAGCGCGAATCGCCGATGTGTGCAACCGTGATCTGATTGTTACAGAACAACGTAACAACCAGCGTGGTACCCATACCGGCATATTGGGGCTGGCTGTTGGCCGATTGGAATATCGATGTGTTGGCCTTAGCGATGATATCCGCGAGCAGCTTCGTAGCAAAAGGCGAACCGGTCGCCCTGTCTACTTCGTGCGGCGCCTGCCGCACGAGCGCTTCACGGGTTTCGCTCGAGATCAGGGCAGTCGCGATACCGCTGGCTACTTCGCCGGCGTTATAGCCACCCATGCCATCGGCCAGAACCGCGAGGCCGATTTCGGCGTCGGTAGCCATGCTGTCCTCGTTATGCGAACGCACCATTCCGGTGTGAGTCGCTTTTGCCATCTCGAGAGAGGCGATCAGGCTCATGTCGGGTATCCGCTAGAGAGTAACGTCCACGGTATCGAACTGAGCCGCGCATGCGCGGATGGCTTGCGCGAACTCGTCACCGCTTTGATAGCGCTCCGCCATATTCTTGGCGAGCGCCTGGTTGATAATTTCCACTACGCACTCCGGAAGTGCAGGATTCACCCCCAGGATGTCGATCGGCGGTTCATTGGCGATCTTGAACATCAGTTGCGTCATCGAGTCACCCTGAAAAGGCAGGCTGCCGCATGATAGTTGATACAGCGTGACACCCAGCGAGAACAGGTCGGATTGCCCATCGATCTTTTTGCCGGCCAGCTGCTCCGGCGACATGTAGGAAGGCGTGCCGAGCACCATCCCCGTCTTGGTTTTCGACGAATCGGTAATGCGCGCAATGCCGAAATCAGTGACCTTGACGGAATCGGTCTGCGGGTCGTACATGATATTGGCGGGCTTGATATCCCGATGAACCACGTTCTGCAGGTGCGCATAGGCAAGCGCCTCCGCGACCCGCGCGACGATCGACAGCGTCTTCGGCAATGGCAGCAGTCCGCCCTGCTTGGTCTGGGGCACCAGATCCTTGCCTTTGAGGAACTCCATGGCGATATAGGCGAGATCGTGTTCTTCGCCGGCGTCGTAGATTGTGACAATGTTGGGATGATTCAGCCGGCCTGCGGTTTCCGCTTCGCGGAAGAAGCGCTGTTTCACGTCTTCAAGTTCGTCCGCTTCGAACTCCTGCGACAACGCCATGGTCTTGATTGCAACCACCCGACCGATCTTTGGATCCTTCCCCAGATACACCACACCCATCGCGCCCTTGCCGAGTTCCTTTTCCACCTGGTAGCGGCCGAGCATGGGTTTCTCCACCGAACCGCCTTCGAGCACCAGGGTGCTGGCATTGGTACGTCCGCCGCCACCGAGAATCACCGTCTCGGACATCTGTTTCGCACGATTGAGCTTCTGATCAAGATCGCGGAACTTCGGGTTGTACGTTGCCATGTACTCATAGACCGCCTGGGCCTTGTTGAACTGGCGCTTACGCTCGAAATCGAGCGCAAGGTTGTACATGTTGTCCATTACGGCGTCATTGAGCGGCACTTTCTTGAACTTGTCGAATGCCATGTCCAGCTGGCCCTGGCCCTGGAATGCGAGCCCGAGCATACGGTTGGACTCGGCCGATTCCAGATCCGATTTGGCCTTGCCGCGCTCGGTCACCAGGAATCGCTTCGTCGTCAGCAAGACGTGTCCGATGACAAGCAGCACGGCTGAGGCCATCAACTGGAGCCACATCAATTTGCCCGCCATCAATACGAAGTGGGTCGCGATCAGTGCGATCAGCAGCACCACACTTACGGCAAATCCCATTCCCGCCTTCAGTCGCGGCAGCAGCAGGATGATGTAGAGCGCGACCAGCAGGAAGGCCAGCTTCTCCACCCAGAACCCCCAGGTCGGCGCAACGAAGAAGTCTTCCTGCAGGATGCTGGAAACCGAGTGCGCCAGTGTGACCACCGGTGGCATCGCGGGCGAAATCGGGGTCACTTGGTAGGTACCGACTCCGGCCGCGGTGGCCCCTATAAGCACAACCTTGTCGCGATACTTCTCGGCGGGAATCTTCCCCGTTATCACGTCGTAGAAGGAGTCCAGCGGAAATGCCGGCTTGCCGTCCCTGTCCTTGTAGAAGTAGCTGTGCATCTGCAAGTAGGGATCGGTATTGATGGAAAGATTGCCCACTTTGATACCTTCACCGAGCCGCATCTCGATATCGCCGGGGCCGAGATTGAGACTTCTCGCAGCGAGCATCATTGCAAAGGAGGGGAAATACTGGTCGTAGTAGCGCACTACCAAGGGTTCGGTTCGCGTACTGCCATCGATGTCGGGAAGCGCATTCAGGTGACCGATGGCGGCGGCGGCGCCAGCGATTTCCTGCAGCGGCGCGACGGCTTGCAAGGTCGGTACCGGAAATATGTTGTTGTTTGCTGCGCCGATTCGGTCCGCGACCTTGGTGATCTGGTACTTCAGCACATAATCAGGAAGAGGCTTGTCAGGATTACCGAGCGGTTCACCAAGTACGAATAGCATCGGCAGTGCAACGTTGCCCGCTTCGGTAACGGCGGCCGCCAGCTTCCGATCACTGTTCAGCGCGTCTTCGGCCTCTCCAAGTACGGATGCAAATTGCGCCAGATTCTGCTGCTGGGGCGTAGGAAGAGCCTGATAGAGCTCGGTGAGCTTCTGAACATAGGCCAAGCCTGGATCGATCTGCGGCTCAAAAAAGAACGATGCATAACCGACCACCTTCGCGCCGGCCTGCTTTAGCTTTCCGATCATCTGTGCGTGAATTTCACGCGACCAGGGCCAGCGTCCGATGTTAGCAATGCTCTGATCGTCGATGGCAATCACCGCTACGCGCGTCGACGGGACGTGACTGGATGCTCGAACACCCCAGTCATAAGCCAGGCGTTCGAGACTTTGGACAAGAGCACTGCCTGATGCAAAAAACAACACCAGCGCAACGATGAGTCCGAGGAACCAGTCGGCTTTCCAAAAAGCCGTTCTCTTCATGCCAACCACCCTGATTGGATGCCTGAAGCCTTTGATTTCTAGCTACTTAAGGCCTTTGAGCTAGAGATTCTACGATATTCCGGCTAAAAGTATATGATTTTTTGCGAAACTGACCTTTCAATGAGGCGATCTGGAGCATTGCAACGACGGCCCCCACCGAAACCGTGCTGTCGCCATTGTCAGAATTAAAGCCTTCGTGCATCCATGGCCTGCACAGCGACCGAAAACGCCGCCAGCCTTAACTCGGGACAGGCGCGTTTAGAATTAGAAAGAGGGGGATATTGCCGCGACAATCATGCCGATGACGATTCCCGCGAGCATGTCGTTCGGATAGTGCAAACTCAGCACCATGCGGAACACAACGGCCAGAATGGTAAAAGAAATCAGGACAGTTGCGGACAATAGGCGGAAGCGATTGCGGTAAATGCAACGGCGTGCAAGAAGGCGTGGCCTGAGGGGAAGCTGATCGGATCCAGCGGCCTCGCATTGCAGACTAATGGCTCGATGTCGACCTGATAGGGTCGCGGCCGCAACGTCTTGGCCTTCAGCCACTTGTACAGCATGGTTACCAAGGTCCGACGATCATCATGTGCAGAACCACCCGAACGGCAGCAACGCACCGGTTCAAGTCGAGGGGCCCGATTGAAGCGAATATAAAGCCTTTCATCCAGTTCCAGTCACTGACGACCTGGGACAGGCTTAACCAAGGGTGGGCGCCTGCCCTTGTATGACGCCGCGCAGGACATTCTCGAATTCGTCGACCACGCCTTCCCAATCGATGAGCTCTGCGGCGGCGCGCGCGCGGATGCGCAAACGCGCGATGCGCGCCGAGTCCTTCATCAAGCTCGCCGCCAATTTAACGAACGCGCTCGAATCGCCAAATGGAGCCAATAAACCACTTTCGTCATGCACCAAGCATTGCCGGGCAGCTGCGTATTCGTATGCGACGACCGCCAGCCCGCTCGCCATCGCCTCCAGAGTTACGTTTCCGAACGTTTCCGTCAGGCTCGGAAACAGGAACACGTCGGCGGATGCATAGTAAGTCGCCAGGTCCTCTCCGGAGCGCGTTCCGGCAAAGACGACATTAGAGTGGCGGCTGGCCAGGGAAGCGCGCTCGGGACCATCCCCTACCATGACAAGTTGCACTTGCGGATCCCGCTCTTGCATTGCCAGAAAAGCTTTGACCGCCAACGGAAGATTCTTTTCCGGTGCCATCCTGCCGACATACATTGCAACGATTGCATGCTCACCCGCACCCCACGCCCTGCGCAGTTCCGGACTTCGTCGCACCGGAGAGAACAAGCGTGTGTCGACGCCCCGTGAGACGATATGCAGGTTCTGGAAGCCATAGCATTCCAGTTCGCGGCGAAGACCTTCGGTAGGCACGAGCGTTGCCAGTGCACGTTTGTGGAATTCGCGCAGGTACGCCGCGATCGGCTTCTGGAGAAATCCGGTACCGTAGTGCTTGCTGTAGCTGTGGAAGTTGGTATGGAATCCGGTAGAAACCGGAATCTTGAGTCTGGTCGCCGCAGCAAGCGCCGACCATCCAAGCGGGCCTTCCGTAGCGATGTGTACGATGTCCGGACGCCTCAACGCCCACAGGCAGCCAAGGCCGCGCTTAGCTGGTAAGCCGATCTTCAGGCCGTCATAGCGCGGGATCGGGATTCCCGGTTTGAGTACTTCTTCGAACTGTTCGCTGTGCACCGAATTGTCCAAGTGCGCCTTGCCGCGGGCGAATCAGTTGCACGCTGTGATTGCGCCGCTGCTGAGCCTCGACGATGCGTCCCAGGGTCATGGCTACGCCGTTTACTTCGGGTGGATACGTCTCCGTGACCACCGCCACCCGGAGAGGTGACGCCACAACAGGGGATTCCTGGAGAACAGAAGCATTTTCGGCCATGCCCGGCAAGTTTGCCGTTGCAGTACGAAACCACGATGACGTATTGATGACGAATTATTTACGGAAAGATAGATCAGCGCCGGTCGTTATGCCGAATCAATACTCACCCGAACAATACCAGCAGCCAGATCACGGCGACGTTTGCCAATGACATCATCACCGCTGCGCTGCCGATATCCTTGGCACGCTTGGCAAGTCGATGATGCTCCAGCGACACGCGGTCCACGGTCGCTTCCACAGCTGAATTCAGCAACTCGACGATCAGCACCAGAAGCACCGACGTGATCATCAATGCTTTTCCCAAACCGGAGGCCGGCAGAAACAATGCCAGCGGTATCAGTAACGCCGCTAGCAGGACTTCTTGCCGGAATGCGTCTTCATGCCGGTAGGCCGCTTTTAGGCCCGCGATGGAATAGAACATCGCATTCCATACGCGCCGCAGTCCGGTCTTGCCTTTATGCGGGCTTTCTATCTGGCTGGAATCCATTTCATTTCAGCGCTGCCAGCGCCGCGTCGTAATTCGGCTCACTGGCAATCTCCGGCACCAGCTCAGAATGCAGGACCCTGTTGTTCTCGTCCAGCACCACGACTGCGCGGGCCGCCAGCCCTTTGAGCGGACCATCCGCTATGTCTACGCCGTACTTGCCATGAAAATCCTTGCCACGAAAAGTGGACAGGGTCACCACGTTGTTGAGTCCTTCGGCACTGCAAAAACGCGACATGGCGAACGGCAGGTCAGCGGAGATGACCAGCACAATCGAGTTGTTCACGCTGGAAGCCTTTTGATTGAATACCCGCGTGGATTGCTGGCAGGTGGGCGTATCCAGGCTGGGGACGATATTCAGCACCTTGCGTTTTCCGGCGTAATTCTTGAGCGATACATCGCCAAGATCCTTGCCGGTCAGACTGAAGTCCGAAACGCCCTCGCCTTTTTTGGGCAGATTACCTGCCACGGTTACTGGATTGCCCTTCAGTGTTACGGTTGCCATCTAGGTCTCCTCTCTAAAATACGGCCAGTAAAATCAGGTATCGACATGCCTTGCTCCTAAAATATCGTTCGTTGGATCGGGTCCATAGCACAAAGCGTGAAGCGTCCCTGACAGGGCGAGACGATATATTACCGTTCTCGCAGGCGATCCCTTTTCAGCGCCGCGCTTTCACGGATAGAACAGATAAAGCCGATAGCCGGCGGCACGCAGGGCACCGATATCGAGAAACAACTGGATCGGCAATTCGGTGCCCGCCTTCAACCCCGCTGCCTGCGCGGCGGGCGGCAGATAGTCGGCGGGCAGGAAGACGCGGCGCGCGATTGCCTGTTCCAGGGAATTAGTCAACGTCAGTTCAAATGCCGGGTAGGCCAATTCAATTGGCGCCCGGTTTCGCACCGATAGTAGCAATTGAATTTCGTTAGGATGCGATGGATCGACGGCTTTCAGATCGGACGCTTCTATATGAAGGTAGCTCGATAACTTCGGCAATCCGATGGTGCATCCCAAAGACTCGCAAAACCGCTCGTAGTAGCTGCGCGAATGTGGCAGTAACACCATCAATTCGGTGCGAAATGCGTAGACGGCCTGCCCGGCAAAAACAATTGACAGCAACAGCGCCAGGACTGTCCAAAGTACGGTGCGTCGCGGCGATTCCGGCATCCTGAATTCCCACTCGTACAAGCTGGCCGCGGGATCCGGTCGTGCGGGTTGCGGCCCGTCTTTTCGGGTAACAGGCGACTCTGCGGCGGCTGGCGGCTGTTCGCTTGATTCGAGAGCGGACTGACTTTCTTCCGGCTGCTCCGCCGCCGAAGCAACCGGTTCTTGTGAAACGAATAGAGGCTCCTGGGCCGTCAGGGTGGCGAAGGCGTCAAATACTTGCTGACAATGCCCACAACGGACCTGCCCGCCTGATGCCTGCAATTGCCGTGTAGTGACGCGAAAGGTGGTATCGCAATTTCCGCAGCGGGTATACAGATCCATGCCGCCCGCCTCAGTTCAGGCGAGTGCCGCTCAATCGCACCCAGCCGTCGTCTATGGCTGGCGGTTCAATATCGAACCAGGACCGGTAGGCATCCGCAACATCCACTGCCTGGGGCACCAGAATTCCGGAGAGCACCAGCGTTCCGCCCGGAAGCGTCAGCCCTGCCAGCAATGGCGCGAGGACTTTGAGAGGATTGGAAAGGATATTTGCCAATACGACATCTGCCGGCTCGGGAAGAGCTTCATCCACGTTGGAAAATTCGGCGATCACATGATTGCGTTCTGCATTGTAGCGGCTGGACAGCACGGCCTGCGCGTCGATGTCGACACCTCGCACGCGAGCGGCGCCAAGTTTCGCCGCTGCTATCGCCAGGATGCCGGAGCCGCACCCATAGTCGACCACGGTGCAGCCTGGCGACAGGTTCCGGTCCAGCCAGTCGAGGCACAAACGCGTAGTGGGATGACTGCCCGTACCGAACGCGAGGCCCGGATCGAGAATGATGTTGATCGCTGCAGGATCCGGGCTGGAATGCCAGCTTGGAACAATCCATAGCCGCGCAGACACGGGGATCGGCGTGAATTGGCTCTGGGACAGCCGGACCCAGTCCTGTTCTGCAACCTCGATGATTCTGTATTCGGGCGTGGCTGAAAAACCGGCTGCGGCGCAGGCGCGGTCGATCACGACAGGCAAGTCCGTTTCGGGGTCGAAAAGTGCGACTACACGATTCGATCCAAATACCAGTTCGAGATCCTGACCGGGCTCGCCAAAAATTGGCGTTTCACGGTCCGTTCCGGCCCGCGCGTCGGCGACGTCCACCGAGAGTGCCCCCTCCGAAAGCAAGGCATCCGATACCGCCAGGACCTGTGCGGCATCCACCAATAATTCTATCGCGAGCCAGGCGATGGAATGCCTCCGTGATATCCGAAGCTACTCGACCTTGCCGTACTTGGCGAGCTTTTCTTCGAGGTAGTGGATGCTGGTACCGCCACGCATGAACGATGTATCCAACATGAGTTCCTGGTGCAACGGCAGGTTGGTCTGAATACCTTCTACAATCATTTCAGACAGCGCGATACGCATTCGCGCGAGGGCTTGCTCCCGGGTATCGCCATAGGCAATAACCTTGGCGATCAGCGAATCATAGTATGGCGGCACAAAGTAGCCGTGGTAAACATGCGAGTCCACCCTGATGCCGGGGCCGCCAGGTACGTGCCAGGAGGTGATTCGCCCGGGTGATGGCGTGAACTTGAAAGGGTGTTCCGCGTTGATCCGGCATTCGATCGCATGTCCACGAAAATTGACATCCTTCTGCCGGAACGGAAGCTTCTCTCCCGCCGCGACCAGTATCTGGGTCTTTACGATGTCCACCCCGGTAATCATCTCGGTGACCGGATGCTCGACCTGCACGCGCGTGTTCATTTCAATGAAATAGAACTCGCCCTTTTCATAGAGGAACTCGAAGGTGCCGGCCCCGCGGTAGCCGATCTTGCGGCAGGCGTCGGCGCAGCGCTCGCCGATGCGCACCCGCTCCTTCATCGGAATCAGCGGCGCAGGCGCCTCCTCGATGATCTTCTGGTGACGTCGCTGCATGGAGCAATCGCGATCGCCAAGATAGACGGCATTTCGGTGTTCGTCGGCAAGTACCTGGATCTCGACGTGTCGCGGGGTTTCGAGAAACTTTTCCATGTATACGGTCGGGTTGCCGAACGCCGTCTTCGCTTCTTGGCGAGTCATGGCCACTGCACTGATCAATGCGGCTTCGGTATGCACCACGCGCATGCCGCGGCCACCCCCGCCCCCGGCGGCTTTGACAATGACCGGGTAGCCGACCTTGCGTGCAATCTTGACGATTTCCTGTGGCTCTTCCGGCAATGCACCCTCGCTGCCGGGAACGACCGGAACGCCCGCCTTGATCATCATGTTCTTGGCACTGACCTTGTCGCCCATGAGGCGAATGGTGTCGGGACGCGGGCCAATGAATACGAATCCACTTTTCTCGACGCGCTCAGCAAAATCGGCGTTCTCGGACAGGAAGCCATAACCCGGATGGATAGCTTCGGCGTCGGTTACCTCGGCTGCACTGATGATTGCCGGAATATTGAGATAGCTATCAGCGGACGCAGCCGGGCCGATGCAGACCGATTCATCGGCAAGCCGTACGTATTTGGCTTCGCCATCGGCGACGGAATGCACGGCGACAGTCTTGATCCCCAGTTCGCGGCAGGCACGCTGGACACGGAGGGCGATTTCGCCCCGATTCGCGATGAGTATCTTTTCAAACATGCGGGACTCTAGCTGAGCGGCTCGGCTCTGCGCCGCCCGGGCTGTGCTACCCGATTATGAATAGTGGTTGGCCGTACTCGACCGGCTGGCCGTTCTCGACCAGCACTTTCTTGACGACACCACTCTGGTCGGCTTCGATTTCGTTGAGCAACTTCATCGCCTCGATGATGCAGAGCGTTTCACCTGCATTGATGTTCTGACCAATTTCGACAAAGGGCTTCGACCCAGGCGCCGAGGACCGATAGAAAGTCCCCACCATTGGCGACTTCACGATATGACCCTCCGGTTCTGCCGGCGCCTCCGCTGCCGCAGGCGCTGTTATCACCGTGGTCGTCGGGGCTGCCACCATGGGTGTAAGCGCTTGTGGGATGGTCATCATGCCTAGGTGTCCAGGGCTACCGACACGGTTGATCCGGACCTTTTCTTCGCCTTCAGTAATTTCCAGCTCGGCGATGCCGGATTCCTGCACCAGATCGATCAGTTTTTTCAGTTTTCTAAGGTCCATTGGGCAAGTCCCTATTTCGTGGGCACAGAGGCAATCGCATAGGCCAGTGCATATTCGTAGCCTTTGGACCCCAGGCCGCAAATGGTGCCCACCGCCAGGTCGCTGAAGTAAGAATGGCGCCGGAATGGCTCGCGGGCGTGGACGTTCGACAGATGTACCTCTATGAACGGGATCCGGACCGCTGCCAGTGCATCCCTCAGGGCTACGCTGGTGTGGGTAAACGCCGCCGGATTGATAACAATGAAATCCACGCCGGATTGACGGGCTTTCTGTATTCGTTCGATTAGCTGGGACTCGGAATTGCTCTGGAAGCTGTCGAGCTTGATGCCGGCACTGATAGCTTGGGCAGCCAGTCGTTTGCCGATGTCCGCCAGCGTTTCCCCCCCGTATATCTGCGGCTCCCGGGTGCCGAGAAGATTCAGGTTAGGACCATGCAACACCAGAACCTTCCGGAGGCTTCGCGCAGAGGGGAACCGCGCTTTGCCACCCTTCGAGGTGGTTTTCATGGCGGCCAGTTTGCCGTAGTTAACGGGATTTTGTCCAGATTTAAGCGAAATTGGTCGCCGCATCCGGATCGAGGTTTTTTCGTTCTGACTGCCTCCAGGCCCTCATGGTCCTATTTTGGCACGGACCCGGTCAGACGATAGTGAAAATAAGCGGATAGTATTCAGAACCCGCGTAAATAACCGAAATTAGTAGAATTTAAGGGCGTAATAGCGACATTTCGTGTTACATCCACGACGAACAATATCTATTTCGGGCGTAAGAAACGAAGTAGGCCTATTTTGATCCTCAACGTGCGCCGGCCACTTGAATCAGGATAGGAAGAAATCGTTCTGCTGATCGATAACCGATTACGCGGGAACCTTCGATTTCCTTGCCGTTGCGATCGAAGAAGATAATCCCGGGCGGTCCGAAAAGACCAAAGCGCTTCAGAAGAGCCGCGTCGTCGGCAGAATTGGCGGTTACGTCGGCCTGGAGCAACAGCATCGCTCCAAGGCGCTTTTTGACCTCTTCGTCCCGAAATGTCAGCCGCTCCATTTCCTTGCAGGACACACACCAGTCGGCATAGAAGTCCAGCATGACGGGTTTACCCGCCTGAGCCAAGGCATGGTCGAGTTCCGCAACCGATGCCACGCGGACGAAAGGGGTCTGCGCATCCCCGCCGCCCGCCCTCATCCGCAGGCCGGACAAGGGTTGAAAGATATCGCGCGCGCCGGAAAGTCCGCCAATCAGCATAGCAACGCCGATCAACAGCACGATGACGCCAACACCTTTCCAGAGCCTGCGCAAACCGCCCGCCCCGGCCGGCAGAGGATCGATTGCATGCAGATAGATCCCGGAAATAATCATCAGCGCCGACCAGCACAGCATCTGGGCAATGGTCGGGATGAGCGGCGAAATCATCCAGATCGCCGCGGCAAGCAACAGGACACCAAAGAAATTCTTCACGGCCTGCATCCAGGCACCGGCCTTCGGCAAGAGCGCGCCGGCTGAAGCCCCGATTACGAGCAGCGGCAGACCCATGCCCAGGGCCATCATGAATAGAGCCGATCCCCCCAACAGCACGTCGCGCGACTGGCTGACGTAGAGCAGCGCGCCAGCCAGCGGCGCAGCGACGCACGGCCCCACGATCAAAGCTGACAGCACGCCCATGACAAATACACCCACCAGCGTGCCTCCTGTAAGCCGGTTGCTGGTATCGGTCGCGCTTGTCCGCCATGCGGACGGCAATTGCAGTTCGTAGAAGCCGAACATGGACAATGCCAGCAATACGAATATGCCCGCGAACGCGCCCAACACCCAAGGGTTCTGCAATGCACCGGACAAAAGGGTTCCGGATAATCCCGCGAGCACCCCGGCAATCGCATACGCGAGCGCCATGCCGAGAACATACGTCGCGGACAAGGTAAATCCGCGCGCCCGCGTCACCTTGCTGCCCTGACCGGCAATCATCCCGGACAGGATCGGAATCATCGGCAGAACACACGGCGTAAACGACAGCAGTAAGCCGAAGCCGAGAAAGCTCGCCATGACCAGCCAGAAGTTGCCGGTTCCCAGCAGCCGTGCAATCCGCCGGTCTTCCGCAGGCTGTTGAATCGAACCGTCCGCGGGCTTCGACACCGTGTCAGCAAAGGATTGCGTCGAGGGAGCGGCCGCATCGAGCGCCGCGAGCGCGATCGGATGCTGCCGGGTCACCGGCGGGTAGCACAATCCTTTTTCACTACAGCCCTGAAAACCGACGTTCAAAACCAAAGGGATCTGCTCCGGGGTATTCCTTACCAGCCGGATCACTGCCTGCACCGGCGCATGGAATACCTCG
The DNA here is from genome assembly GCA_016194905.1 of Betaproteobacteria bacterium. NCBI lineage: Bacteria > Pseudomonadati > Pseudomonadota > Betaproteobacteria > Betaproteobacteria bacterium. The sequence continues at coordinate 46,641 of JACQAP010000012.1, read as the reverse complement.
GTCTCGCCGAAATTCGGATCCTGCTTCGGCTCTCCGCGAGGCAACTGCACCGTATCGATCGCCGCCTTTTCATCGGGCCCGATCGAGAATCGAATCTTGTCGCGATACAAGTAGTAGCTGTCTGCCGGAGTCAGGCGCGCAACGAGCGTCTGAGCATCCGCCGCACGAACTTCGACGGTGAACGCCTTCTCGACCGGAAGAAATTCTTCCTCGCCCGCAGAGGGCGTGGCCCCGCCCTGAAGTCGCGCAAGCAACCCTGAAGACTTGCCCGAGGTATCCGGCCCGGCATCCGAATACCCCGCAGGGAACAATTTCACCCTCTGGGTCAATGGCGTATAGCACACGCCAATGTCGGCGCAACCCTGGGAAACAACGCTTAACGTAAAACCCGCGGCTGAGACCGGTGATTTAAGCGGCAAATCGATCACCAGCGTGCCGCGATAAGTCTCGACCTTGCCGAAGAACTCGTCCTCCGTGATCTTGCCGTCAGGCATGCGCGCCTTGCCGAGCTTCACCGAGCCTTGCGCGTCTGCAAAGTGGAAGCGGGTACGATACATGTAATAACCGTCCGCAATCTGATAGCGCACCTGAACCGTTTCCAGGTCGACGATTTTTGCCGAAATGCGGAATGCCAGATCGGGCTCTAGAAGTTCCTCTGCGGCCAAAGCCGGGCCGAGCACGATCGCAGGCAGAATTGCCAGCAGGAGTGCGATGACGCGTTCGGAAGGAAATTTCATGTTTGCAATAGCGGGATTGAACTCGGCGTCTTACTCAACGACGGATTCCGCCGCCACCCAGTCCAGATACGCGGGCAATCCGGCCCCGAGAGGGACACTCACGATCTCGGGAAGTTCATACGGATGATTGGCGAGAATTTCCTCTTCGAGACGCGAATAGGCGGACCGGGAAGTCTTGATCAACATCGGCACTTCGATGGCTGTCTTAACCCTGCCCTCCCAGCGATATACGGACGTACACTCGGCGAGGATGTTGACGCACGCTGCGTGGCGACGCTCGACCAGCAAGGCCGCCAACCGTGTTGCAGTTGCCCTGTCCGGAAGATTGGTCAATACAATAATAATGTCGCGGTTGTCGACGGCCATACGATCCTCCTCCAATCCAGGATCCTTCGCGCAGGCTGCATCGATCAGAACTATTTCGCTCCTTCCCACGCAGCCACAACGCCCTGCTGCGCGGAAGGATATAGCAACCGCACGCGCAACTCCTTCTTCAGCCGCCCATTGGCCAGTCGTCGCGATTCGCGCATGAATGACAGCAGGTTCTCGGGAAGTTCCGTTTGCGCGGCCTCCCAACTCACCCGTGGTGGACGAGGGAGGTTGAATTGCGCGGCGACCATATCGAAATACTCCCCCATCTTCATCCAGCAGCCGTCCGACGCGTTATAAGCACGCCCAGCGCGTCCGCGGGTCAAGGCCGCCAATACAGTACGTGCCAGATCGTCGGCGTGGATGTGGTTTGTATAGGGATCCCGCTCCGGTGCCAGAGCCGGTATGCCCGCTTTGAGGCGAGCAATCGGTAGCCGCCCGGCGGAATAAATTCCCGGCACGCGAAGGATACTGACCTGCACGCCATTCTCGGCGCCCCACCCACGCAACTGTTGTTCCGCATCGAGCCGGCGCTTCGCGCGATCGCTGAAAGGCCGCGCGCGGCGCGTTTCGTCGATCACATCGCCGCCGCAATCGCCATATACTCCGCTGGTACTGATGTACACCAGGCGCTGTGGTAGACTGCCGCCCTTCGCGAGAACTCTTATGAGGTTGATGGTCCGCGTATCGCGAACGCCCGAACCTGGCGGTGGCGCGAGATGCACGACGTCCTGGGCGAGGCCGGCAATCCGTTGCAGTGTTTCCGGACGATCCAAGTCTCCAGACACCGGCATGACGCCTTCCGCACGCAGCGTCGAATAGCGGTTCTGCGAGTGCGTAAGCGCGTAGAGGCGCCAGCGGCCCCTCAGCACGTTGGCCAAGCGCAAGCCGACATCTCCGCAACCGATGATAAGCAATCGTCTCATGCGTTCATTTTAACCCGGACCCGGATCGGCTTCGGGAGAGTATCGACGTTATGTCTCGTCAGGTAACGATCAAACCCAGCAATCATACCTTTACGTGCGGCGACGGTGAGACCGTGCTTGCCGAAGCGCTGCGGGCAGGCTTTACGCTGCCCTACGGATGCCGCAACGGCGCCTGCGGCGCCTGCAAGGGAAAAATCCTCGAGGGCAGTGTGGACTATGGCAATCCGCAGCCGTACGTCTTGGCCGAATTCGAAAAAAAGGCCGGATTTGCGCTGTTCTGCCAGGCCAGGCCGCTTACGGACCTCGTCATCGAAGCACGCGAGATACGCGGCGTCGGTCAACTAGATATCCGGAAGCTGCCTTGCCGGGTGCAGGAAACGCACAGGCTTGCACCAGACGTCATCGTGTTGAAGCTGAAGTTGCCGGCGAACGAACGCCTTCAGTTTCTCGCCGGCCAATACATCGACATCCTGATGAAGGACGGCAAACGCCGATCGTATTCGATGGGCAATCCACCGCACGACGACGAATATATCGAACTGCACGTGCGCAACATGGCCAACGGCGCTTTCACCGAGTTCGTTTTCAACAAGATGAAGGAAAAGGACATCCTGCGCTTCGAGGGGCCCTTGGGTACGTTCTTCATGCGCGAGGATTCGGACAAACCGATGGTCCTGGTCGCCAGCGGCACCGGTTTCGCACCGATCAAAAGCATCATCGAACATGCGTTCCATACGGGATCCACGCGTCAAATGGTGCTCTATTGGGGTGGCCGCCGTCCGACGGACTTGTACATGGCAGATCTCGCAGGGAAATGGCAGCAGGAGCACGACAACTTCAGCTTCATCCCGGTGGTTTCAGATGCGATTGCTGAAGACAGTTGGCACGGGCGCGCGGGATTCGTCCACAAGGCGGTCATGGAGGACTTGCCCGACCTGTCGGGATATCAGGTGTATGCCTGTGGCGCACCTGTGGTTGTCGAGTCCGCGCACAAGGATTTCACGACCCTGTGCCGGTTGCCGGAAGACGAGTTCTACTCCGACGCGTTCACGCCTTCGGTCGATCCTAAACCGGCCGCAGCCTGAGTCCCAAATTTCTAGCCGCTGTTGCGCAAGCCCGCGGCGATACCATTGATGGTCAGCAGGATCGCACGCCGTGTCCGCTCCTGCGTTTCACCCGCACGAAAACGCCGGAGCAGTTCCACCTGCAGGTGATTGAGCGGATCGATATAGGGCGAACGGTTGCGCAGACTGCGCGACAGCGCCGGATTAGCCTCCAGCAGTTCGCTCTGGCCGGTGATCATCAGCAGGTAACGCACCGTCCGGTGCCATTCGTCCTGAATCTGCGCGAATATGCTTTCGCGCAGTTGCACGTCCGTCACCAATTCCGCGTAGCGTGAAGCAATGCTGATGTCGCTTTTCGCCAGCAGCATGTCCATGTTCGAGAGTAGTGTGCGGAAGAAAGGCCACTCCCGGTACATCTGTCGTAGTACTTCCATGCCGCTTTCGCCGCGACGCGCGATCAGTTCTTCGACTGCGGCGCCGAAACCATACCAGCCCGGCAACATGATGCGCGACAGCGACCACGAAAATACCCAGGGGATCGCCCGCAGGTCTTCGATGCGGTCGGTCTTCTTGCGCGAGGCAGGGCGGCTTCCCACATTCAGATCGGCAATTTCCGTGATCGGGGTCGCGCTACGGAAGAATTGCACGAAGCCAGGCGTTTCGTAGACCAGCTTTCTATAAGCGGCGAATGCCGCCGCACTCATTTCTTCCATGATTTCGAGATAAGCAGACTGCTCGCCGCCTTCCGCCCTGAGCACGGTAGCCTCGAAGGTTGCCGCCAACAGAGTCTCCAGATTGCGCCGACCAATGTCCGGATCGGAATACTTGCTGGCAATCACTTCACCCTGCTCGGTGATGCGGATCTGTCCCGCAACGCTGCCGGGCGGCTGCGCAAGGATGGCCTGGTAACTCGGGCCACCGCCGCGACCAACTGAGCCGCCGCGACCATGAAACAGCCGCAGCTTCACGCCATGGCGGGCGAATACTTTGACGAGTTCGACTTCCGCCTTGTACAGCTCCCAGTTTGCAGTAAGGAATCCCCCATCCTTGTTGCTGTCGGAATAGCCGAGCATCACTTCCTGCACCCCACCGCGGCTCGTGAGCAACTGTCGATAGTAAGGCTCAGAGAACAACTGGTCCATGATGGGGCCGCAGTCCCGCAGGTCCGCAATCGTCTCGAACAACGGGATGATGTTGAGTTCCAACCGCGGATTCTCGCCCGCGTGCAGCAAACCGACTTCCTTCAGCAGGAGCGCAACTTCGAGCAGATCGCTGACGCCGTCGGCCTTGGAGATGATGTAGTTCGGCAACGCCTCGGCGCCAAATCGGCGGTGCATCTGCGCGGCGGTATCGAGGATCGCCAGTTCCTTGGCGACATCCTCGCTGTATTTCAGGTAGGGAGAACGCAGCAATCTCGGCAGTTTGAGTTCTTGTAGCAACCATTCGCGGCGCCGATTTTCGTCGAGTTCGGCATAGCCTTCTTTGCGCGCGCCGAGCGAGAACAATTCGCTGACGACTTGTTCGTGCACGCCGCTGTGCTGACGCATGTCCAGCGGCGCCAGATGGAAACCGAATACGTCTGCCGCCCGCAACAGATTGCGCAATCTGCCTCGTGCAACGCGCTTGGAGCCGTTGGCCGCCAGCGAGTCCGCCAGTACCGCAAGATCCTTCGCGAATTCGGCGTTGTCCCGATAGGGTTGCGCATGGGCAACCGCCGGCCTGTCGGGCACGCGATGACCGAGCGCATGCGAGGTCGCGGAAAGCCGGGCATAGATCCCGGTCAATGCGCGACGGTAGGGCTCGTCACGGCGATGCTCGGAAATATCCGGCGAGCGGGCCGCCAGCTCATCGAGTGCAGGCGTGGTTTCCACGATGCGCACCGATTGCGACAGCTCCCCGCCCAGCTGATGAAGCTCATCGAAGTAGTAGTCCATCGCAGTGACAGACTGGCGCGCAAGCGCGTGCCGCATCACGTCATCGGTCACATGGGGATTGCCGTCGCGATCGCCGCCGATCCAGCTGCCCAGCCTCAGGAAGTTTGCGGATCTGACCTTGCCAAAGTTCCAATCCGCGAGAAGATCCTCGATCTCCGCATAGAGCCTGGGCAGTTGACGCAGAAAGGTATAACGGTAGTACGACAGCCCGTTCTCGATCTCGTCATTCACCGTCAGCCGCAACTCGCGCAGGATGCGGGTCTGCCATAGCGTCAGCACAACGCGACGCAGCGCCTCTTCGTTCTGCAACAGTTCATCCGGCGTGAGCTGGGTGCGGTCTCGCTCGGTCAGCAGACGCGCGATCTCGAGCTGGCAATCGAGAATGCTCTTGCGCTGGACCTCCGTCGGGTGTGCGGTCAGCACCGGCGAGATCAATGCATGGGAGAAGAATTCCGAAACCTGATCCGACGTGACTCCGTCTTCGCGCGCGCGGGCCAGCGCCAGCGCCATGCTGCCTTCCTGCGGAGCCGAACCGACAATCAGGTGTGCGCGACGACGACGGTTGTGATGCTGGTCCTCGGCAATATTGGCCAGTTGCGAAAAATAGCTGAACGCCCGCACGACCGCGATGGTGCGCACCGGATCGAGCTTGTTGAGCATGGCCTCCAGCTCGCGCTTCGCCGCAGGATCACGATCCCGGCGAAATCGGATTGCATTCTGCCGCGTGCGCTCGATCAGGTCGTATATCGCCTCGCCCTCCTGCTCGCGCAGGGTATCGCCGAGGATACGTCCCAACAGGCGGATATCTTCCCGCAGTGGCGATTCCTTGTCGGTTGCAGCCGGATGCTGGCCTGGAGCATTCATGTGAACAAACTCAGTCATGGTTTCGCCGCGCGAGCCCTGCGGCATGGAAAAAACTTGGCTGCGCTAACGGCCCGCATGCCATCAAGCAAACCTTGCGCCCGCCTGTAAAAGGAATCCTTTTCCCCAGCAACTCAAGGCGTTGAATATTGCTTCCAGCCCGCCGCTGTGCGGACGCCCGCGCAATAACAGTGCGCGATATCAAACCACCGGCCTTCTGCGTCCGCCGGCGTATTGCTTCAATTGTTCGAGCGTAAGCTCCAACGCCTTTTGATACTCGGCGGTCGCCTCGGCGGGCTTGCCCTCGCGCTCCAGCAGGCGTCCGAGTTCGAGGTGCGCCGAGTGCGTGGGCTCGATCGAACGACTGGCTTCGAGATAACTGCGTGCCTTACCCCATAAACCCTGGCGGGCGCAAAGCCGTCCCAATGTCAGCAGCAGCACGGCGTCACGTGGATGGCGCTCGAGCCAATTTTCCGCTCGCTCCAACTGCTGTCTCACGTCGGTGCCGAGGCATTCGGAATAAATTGCCAGAAGTGCTGAGTCCCACTGCCGTTCGAGCCCCTCCTCCACAATCTTGTGCGCTTCCCGACAGCTGCCCAGGGCGATGAAAGACTGCGCTGCCGTTGCGGCAATGCGGGGTTCGTATCGATCTTCCGCAGGAAGCCTGTCCCAATATTCCCGCAGCGATTTGTCGTCTACTGCCTTGCGCTTTAGGCTTTCGATGACGGCTTGCCGGCGCAGTTGGGCGACGACCGGACGCTCGAACACCCTGCGCTTTTCGAGCTGGGGAATGAGTGCCAGTACGCGTTCCCAGTTCATTGCCATCTGCTGCGCACGCAATTCCAGGCGAAGTGCCGCAGTATGCTTCTCCGGAAGCCTTTTCAGAACGTCCAGAGCGTCGTAGTAACGACGCTCATCGAGCAGCATTTCCGCTTGCGCCATGAACCTCATCGCGTCTTCGTCGGGATCCGTGCTGGCGGCCTTCGCGAGATATTTGTCGCGGGTGGCATAGGCACGCATACCGTGTGCGGCGCGCGCCGCCAGCATGGCGGAAAGCGCGGGGGATTCGCCAGCTTTCAGCGCTGCGGAAGCGGCTTTTTCCGCCCGCCCGAAGCGGCCCTCGAAGAAATTGATCAGCGCTTCATTGAATACCGCTCGCGCCCGGTTCTCCGAGCGCCTCTTCTGGAACGCACGCACACGCGCCGGCATGGTCGCCGTGACAATGATGGTACGTACCACGACATAAGCGATGAAGAAGACCGACAGCGCCAGCATGATCGCGAGGTTGAGCGAGAGCTCGACGCGCCACGGCGGCAGTACCAGCAGTACGTAGCCGTTGTTGTAGCGTGCCGCAATCACCAACCCGACCGCGACCGCAAACAGGCCCAACACCCACAACAATGCTCGCATCAGTGCCCCTTGCTCAGTCTTGGCCGCATTGAATCAACGAGGCGAGCGTTCGCGCACGAGCTTGAAATTGCGCGCCGCATCCAGGCTCGCGGAAATGTCGGGCATCTGGATGCCGATATCCGACTGGATCAGTTGTTTGAGGGTGGATTGGGCGGCTGCAACCGTCTTGTCGGCACCGTCGTAGTACTGCGTCAGCCAGCCGGAAGCAGCTTTCAGGTCGGCCTTGAAACTGCCTTCATCGTGCGCGAGCAGCGCCAGGCGAGCGCCGAGCAGGCGGAACTTCAGATTCTGTCTCAGGAAGAATGCCTGGTCCGGCGAGAGCAGCGGGACTTCAGGTTTCTCGACGTTCTGGATGCGGATCAAATCGCGCATGTCCTGTTTCCCCTCGCGCCACAATCGCTGCCAGAAACCGGCCGCGGTCGATTCCGGTTCAGGATTCGGCCGCGCGGGTCTTTGTTCCATGGCCAGCGACAGCGTGTCGACTTGGTTCACGACGTTGTCCAAGCGCAACGCCATGCCCACGACGTCCACGTAAGGCATCGCTTTCAACCGCTCCATATCCTGGTTGATCACGCGACGCAGCGGAGTCAACTGCGGCCGGTCCATGCGCGCCAGGCGTGCATCGGCCGTTTCCAGGGCGATCAGCGCCGCCTTCACGTTGCCGGCCAGTTGCAACTGCTGGTTGGCGATCAGCAGAACCTGTTCGACCTCGGCCAGCGTCCACTCGTCGCGACTGCGCGCGAGATCGCGATAAAGCGACTCGAGCGCGAGCCGCTGGTTCTGCGTTTCAAACACGCGCGCCTCGAGCTGTCCGAGCCTCGCGGCTACGTCAACCATCGTGTCGCGCGATTGCGCCGCCAGCGCACGGGTGTCGCGACCCAGGGCATCGACTTCGCCAAGGCGTTTTGCCACCTCGTGCTCGAGGAGGCCGAAACTGCGGCGAGAATCGAACCACTGCCACCCGGCAAGTGCCGCCGCTGCGAGTGCCAGCAGCAAGGCCATGGTTACGAACGGCGACCGGCGCGGCGTCGACATCGGCGCGGTCGTGACCAAAAGCTTATCGTCGGATTGATCGGCCATCTCTTTTGCGTGAAATCCAATGACTCACGAAGCGGGGTGGGGCACACGCAAACGTGCGAACCAGGTTTCCAGTCCCGCCACCAGGGCTTCATCGCCGTTGCCGGCGACGAACACACATTGCACCCTGCGGGAAAATGCCGTGGCAGCCACCCGCGGATGGGGAACGAAGAACGGCAGGCTGCACAGCCAGGAGCGCCCCGCCGCTCCAGCCATCTCAAACAGGTTTCCGACGATGCTCGAACTGGTTGCCAGGCAGGCCTTCATGCCATCGCGCCCCGACCGCGACAACAATTCCCGCATGTCGCGATCCGGCTTCACCCGGCGATAGCACTCGAGATATTCGACTGCGGCACCGCGCGAGCGCAAGGTCTCGCCCAGGAATTCGCGGCCGCCACGTCCCCGGACTATGAGGGCTCGGCTGCCGCCGAACGGCATGGCCGACAGCTCGCCCATCAAGGCCTCGCTGTCGAAACCCTCCCGTGGTGAGATGATGTTCCGCACCCCGGATTTTTTCAACTCGGCCGCCGTTCCCGGCCCGACCGCAGCGACTTTGGCGTGAGCGGGCAGGCCGCCATTCTTCAGAATTTGCGGCATGGCCATGCGCGCCGCATTCGGGCTGACGAAAACAACCAGATCGAAATGCAGCAGGTGGTTGAGGACGGGTGCCATCGCCGTTTCCGCCAGCGGTTCGATCTCCAGGGCCGGGAACAAAATGGGTTCGCCGCCTGCATCGCGGATAAGCCGGGCAAGCTGAACGGATTGTTCTTCGGGCCGCGTAACCAGGATTCCCGCTCCGGCTAACTGCGGTTTCATTCGGGCTGCCCGTCCAGCCCGGCGAGAATCTCGCGTGCGCCCTTCGCGATCAGGCGCTGCGCTACGGCATTACCGAGTTCCTGCGGCATGCCCGAACGCGGCGTGGTAACCTCGTCATAAACCATGCGGCTGCCGTCCGGACTGGCGACGAATCCGCGCAACCGCGCACTGCCGCCGCTGATCTCGGCGAAACCGCCCAGCGGTACCTGGCAACTGCCGGCAAGTGCCCGGCTCAGCGCGCGCTCGGCTTCCACGCACCAGCGAGTGTCCGGATCATTCAGTGGGGCCAGCGCCGCGATCACGTCACTGCGCTCGGAACGGCACTCGATCCCCAGCGCACCCTGCCCAACTGCCGGCAGGCTGTATGCCGGTTCGAGAATCGTGGTGATGCGTGCGGAAAGTCCGAGGCGTTTGAGTCCGGCCGCTGCGAGGATGACGGCAGCGTACTTGCCTTCGTCCAGTTTGCGCAGACGCGTCTGGACGTTACCGCGCAGGGGCTCAACGCGAAAATGGGGAAAGCGCGCGCGCAACTGACTCGCGCGCCTCAGGCTGGAGGTGCCTATCGCGCTGCCTGGCGGCATACTCTCCAGGTCTCGATAGCCGTTGGACACGAAGGCGTCCCGCGGATCCTCGCGCTCGGTGATTGCCGCAATACTGAATCCGGCCGCCAGATTCATCGGCACATCCTTCATCGAATGCACCGCGATGTCCGCCTGCCCCGATTCGAGAGCCAACTCGAGTTCCTTGACGAACAGTCCCTTGCCGCCGATCTTGGCGAGCGGCGTGCCGAGCACGCGGTCTCCTTCCGTGGTGATGCCCAGCAGATGCGTCTGAATTGTCGGATAAAGGGCGCGCAGCCTTGCCTCAATGTGGCGTGCCTGCCACATCGCCAGCGCGCTCTTGCGGGTGGCGATGACGAATTGGGAAGGATGATTCACGGCGGAAAGCAAACCTCAGGCTTTTTGCTGGGACAAAGAAAGAATCCGGGCCGCTGCGGGGTAGCCGGAAGCGGCCCGAGGATCAGTAAGACTTGAATAAGCTTGCGGGTCCGCGTACCGGATTATTTCTCCAAGAGACTTCTCAGCATCCAGGCTGTCTTTTCATGAACCTCCATTCTTTGGGTCAGAAGATCCATGGTCGGCTGGTCGTTGCCGCTCTCGGCGGCAGGAAAAACCTTTCGCGCCGTACGCGTGACTGCTTCGTGTCCCTGCAGCAGGATCTTGATCATGTCCTGGGCCTTGGGCACGCCCGGCGTTTCCTTGATGGATGCGAGCTTCGAAAACTGCGCGTAAGTGCCCGGCGCGGGCGCATCCAGGGAGCGGATGCGCTCTGCAATCAGATCGATATTGGTCCACAGCTCGGTGTACTGCGTCTGGAACATAAGGTGCAGCGTCTGGAACATCGGGCCGGTCACGTTCCAGTGAAAGTTATGGGTCTTCAGGTAAAGCGTGTACGTATCGGCAAGCAACTTCGACAAGCCATCGACGATCTGTACCCGGTCTTTCTCCTTGATGCCAAGATCAGCAGCCATTCTTGATTCCCTTGCGTCTGGGTTGAAGAGGACCTGCACCTGATTCGAATCATAGGACAATTCTTCGCCGTTTTCAGCGGGACTTGCGCGATGCTGCTCTAAAGATCGCGTGTGCCGCGAATGCGCACGGCATCGCGGGCATGCATGAGTTCCCGGTAGTCGTCCGAGGTCAGATAGCGAAGCGCCGAACTGGTGATCTTCCCGGAAAACTGCTCCAGCATCACGACATTGCCGTCTCTGCGCCAGACGCGGACCCGACTGGCGATCGCGCCGGCCATGCCGCTGCGCAACTGTTCGTCGTGAACCTCGGACGCGCCAAACCGCGCCGTCAGGCGGCCCTCGACTTCGGCAAACCGCGCCTCATCGAACAGGACCGTCGTTCGATTCAGAAGTTCTCCGCGGTACTCGAGCGTCATCCCCAGAACCGGCAAACCCAGATGCTCGAGGGCCTTTCCCCCTGCCCGGCACAGGGTGTGCGCACCGGTCTCGGCACACGAGTAAAGCCTGCGGTCGAGATCGGAAAGCCGCGAGCCGAGCGCTTCGATACCCTGCGCGCCGGATGCTGCGCCGGCGACCAGCAAAAGGAACACTGTGCAATGACGTGCGCTCACAGGACGTTGCGCCCCAGTTCCTTGACGATGTGCTGCTGGCGGCGGCTCACCTGCAGTTTTTCATCGAGTCCGGCCAGCGTCACCACCCAACGCGCCTCGCCGCTGTCGCCGCCCTCTTTCTCGAAACCGATGATGTGCGCTTTCGCCACCAGGCAGCTGCGATGGATGCGCACGAATTGATCGGTGAACTCTTGCTCCAGGCGGGAGAGCGACTCTTCCACGAGATGCTCACGGATAGCCGTGCGTACGGTCACGTATTTGAGCTCGGCCCGGAGATAGCGAATATCGGACACGGCGATCAGCATGACCTTGCCGCGTTCCTGTACTGAAAGATGTTTGCGCGGCTCGGGAGCGATTCTCTGCAGGACGTCCAGACTCAGCGGCGTGATCGCCCGCGCTCTCGTCAATGCGTCGTGCAACCGCCGCAGCCGGATCGGCTTGACCAGATAATCTACTGCATGCAGCTCGAACGCCCTTAGCGCGTAGTCGTTGTACGCCGTCGTGAAAATCACCGAAGGCGGGTCTGGAAATTTTAGAAGATGCTGCGCCGCTTCGAGTCCATCCATTTCCGGCATGCGGATGTCGAGCAGCACCACGTCCGCCGTCGTCCTTCCCAGCAACGCGAGCAACTCGCGTCCGCTTGCGGCCTCGCCGACGAGCTCGATCGGGAAGCTGCCCGCGCAGTCTTCCAGCAGATCGCGTACACGACTGCGAGCAGGCGTTTCGTCGTCGGCAATGACGACCTTCAATGCCTGGGGATGTTTCGTCATTCGTCCGCTCTCACGTACGGAATTGTAATGTGAACCTCGTACTCGCTATCGCCTACACGGGCCTGCAGGCTCGCTTCTGCGTCGAAGTGCAGCGCCAGACGCTCCCGGATATTGCCCAGAGCCATCTTGTTGCCGGCGTGGTGATTGCCGTCCTTGCGATATGGATTGCGCAGAACCATGTGCACCTGATCGCGAACATGGTAGATATTGACGCTGACCACGCCGGGTTCGATCGACGTCTCGATGCCGTGATAGACCGCATTCTCGAGGAGCGGCTGCAGCACCAGCGGCGGCATGAGCGCATCTTTGGGCATATTGTCCACATGCCATTCGATCTGCAGTCGTTCTCCCAGACGCAGTTGCTCGAGAGCGAGATACTGACGGCACAACTCGACCTCGTTTTCCAGCGGTACAAGGTCGCGATTGTCGGCCATCAGTACGCGGAACAGATCGGCCATGTCCTCGAGTGCGGCCTCCGCGCGTCGAGGCTCGGCTCGTATCAGCGACAGCACCGCGTTGATGCTGTTGAACAGGAAATGCGGCCGGATGCGTGCCTGCAGCGCTTGCAGTCTGGCCTCCGTCAACGCGGGCGAAAGCGCGCGATTGCGCAGATTGAAATACCCGATCAGCGCGAGCGTGGTTGCGACGGCAAAGAAAACGTCGCGTCCGGCCTCTTCCATTCCCGTCTCCAGGATCAACGCCCCGAAGCGTAGCACGAGCAGGGTGATGGCGAGCTCCGCGAGCACGATCAGCACGACTGCGGAACGATATTCAATCCTGTGCAGCCACGAATTCGCTGCGCCCAGCAGCAACACCGAAAGGATCGCAATCGGCTGCACCACGGCTGCGATACCTACCCACTGCTGCAAGAGGCTGCTCCAGTTCGACGATTTCAGCATCGCCGCAACGACAGTTAGCGCCGTAACGATGACCAGCACCCGCAGCATGACTCCAAGATTTCGGAAATTCGGCAGCAGAGTCGCGGAGGGGTTTTGATTTATACTTGCCATCTGTAAAGACGTGCCGAAACGCACGCCAAAACAATTGTTTAACGCATTCCATTGTGAACGGGGCAGACCACCAATGCAACAACAGGAACCGCCGGCAGACAAGAACGGCAAGACGTGGTCGGGCAGATTCGACGAGCCCGTCGCGGAATTGGTCAAACGCTACACGGCGTCCGTCGGCTTCGACAAGAAGCTGGCCGAGTTCGACATTCAGGGCTCACTCGCGCATGCGCGCATGCTGCATGCGGTCGGCGTGTTGTCCAAGGCCGACCTCGCCGACATCGAACGTGGCATGGCGAGCATCCTCGATGAAATCCAGCAGGGGAAGTTCACGTGGTCGATAGACCTCGAAGATGTCCACCTCAATATCGAGAAACGCCTGACTGATCTGGTCGGCGATGCCGGCAAGCGTTTGCACACCGGCCGCTCGCGCAATGACCAGGTGGCGACCGACATCCGGCTTTACCTGCGCGCCGCCATCGACGAGACGCTTATGCTCATCGCCGCGTTCCAGGGCCGCCTGCTAGATCTTGCAGACCAGCATGTCGATACGCTGATGCCCGGTTTCACGCACCTGCAGGTCGCACAGCCGGTGAGTTTCGCGCATCATCTGATGGCCTATTACGAGATGCTCGGGCGGGACGCGTCGCGCTTTGCGGATTGTCGCAAACGGCTCAATCAGCTTCCGCTGGGCGCCGGTGCACTTGCGGGAACGACATTCCCGATCGATCGTGAACGTGTCGCGTCAGAGCTCGGCTTCGACGGCATCTGTGAAAATTCGCTCGACGCCGTATCCGACCGGGACTTTGCGATCGAGTTTTGCGCCTGCGCGGCCCTGGTCATGATGCACCTGTCCCGGCTTTCCGAAGAATTGATCCTGTGGATGAACCCTCGCTTCGGCTTCATCCGGCTGGCCGACCGGTTTTGCACCGGCTCGTCGATGATGCCGCAGAAGAAAAATCCGGATGTGCCTGAACTCGTCCGCGGCAAGACCGGGCGCGTCAATGGCCATCTGGTGGGGCTGCTGACGCTCATGAAGGGTCAGCCGCTCGCCTACAACAAGGACAACCAGGAAGACAAGGAACCGCTGTTCGATACCGTGGACACCCTCGGCGCGACCTTGAGGATCTACGCTGACATGGTGGGCGGCATCACCGTCGACAAAAAGGCGATGCGTCGCGCCGCAATGGAAGGCTGTGCCACGGCGACCGATCTCGCCGACTATCTGGTGAAAAAGGGCATGCCGTTCCGCGAAGCCCACGAAGTCGTCGCACGTGCCGTACGCCGCGCCGCGGAGAAAGGCATCGATCTCGCGCAACTGGGCGTGGACGAATTGAAACAGTTCTCGAACCTGATCGACGCGGACGTGATCGACAAGCTGTCGCTCGAAGGTTCGCTGGCGGCGCGCGATCATATCGGCGGCACGGCACCGAAACAGGTACGGGCCGCTATCGCGCGCGCGCGCCGCTGGTTGGCCGGGCGTTAATTTTTCCGACAGGCGGCTGTCGTCGGTCTGCTCCACGCCGCTGTCCGGGCGATTTTCTTCCTGCGCTCTCCCGGGCTATCGATGCGTTGCTGGGCAAGGTCAAAACCTGATAGATTCCGGCTAAATTCGAATAGTCCGTCTCGGCGAAAGGCTCGCAGGATTATTTTCCGAAGCATCATAAGAACTCTATAAAAAGAGGAGACAGCATGAACACGCATGCCCTGAAGTTGCTCAAGCCGGCGTTCGCTCTGCTTGTTGCAGTGCTGGTTACCGCCCCCGCCGTCTGTAGCGCGCAGGACAAGCCGATCCGGATTGGCCTGGTGACTTTTCTCTCGGGTCCTGCTTCCGGACCGTTCGGTGTCCCCGCCAAGCTCGCCGCCGAAGCGATCGTGGATTCGCTCAATGCGGGCAAGGTACCCGCCCCGTACGCCACCAAAGGATTTGGCGGCACGCCGCTGGAACTGGTGGTGATCGACGAAGCGGGGGGCGCGACCAAACAAGTCGCCGAGTTGCGCAATCTCGTCGAACGCCAGGACGTCGATTTCGTGATCGGCTACATCGGCAGCGGCGATTGTCTAGCCGTGGCGCCGGTGGCGGAAGAACTCAAGAAGATCACCATCCTGTTCGACTGCGGCACACCGCGCGTGTTCGAAGACGCGAGCTACAAATACGTGTTTCGCACCAGGCCGCATGCCACCATGGACGCAGTGGCCGGCGCAATGTACCTGTTGGAGAACCGGCCCGCCGTGAAGAGCCTGGGGGGCATCAACCAGAACTACGCATGGGGACAGGATTCCTGGGCCGACTTTACGGCGGTCATGGCGGCGTTGAAACCCGAGCTCACCATCACCACGTCGCAAATGCCGAAGTTCGGCGCCGGTCAGTACGGCCCTGAAATCTCGGCGCTGCTGCAGAGTAATTCCGACGTGATTCACTCCAGTCTGTGGGGCGGAGATCTGGAGGCCTTCATGCTGCAGGCCACGCCGCGGAACCTGTTCACCCGCAGCCAGCTCATCCTGGTGGCCGGCGAACCTTACCTGCACAGATTGCCGGGTAATATTCCCGACGGCACCATCATCGGCGCGCGCGGTCCCAGCGGGGTTTATGCGCAGAAAAGCGCGTTGAACGACTGGCTGCGGCATATTTACAAGGAGCGCGCGGAAAATTATCCGAATTACCCGGCGTACAGCGTCGCCCAGGCGTTTCTCGGCCTGAAGACCGCCTATGAAAAAGCGAAGTCGCAGGGCACACCCGGCACCGATGAGATCATCAAGGCATTCGAGTACGAGACCTTCGATTCGCCGAGCGGCAAGGTGATGATGAAGCTCGGCAAAGGACATCAGGCCGTGACCGGCACCGCTTATGGCACGACGCGCACGGTCAATGGACAGATCGCCGTCGGCAACATCAAATATTACCCGGTCGAGCGCGTCCAGCCCCCGGAGGGTATAAAGAGCGTCGACTGGATCAAGGCGGGCATGAAACCCGGCAAGTGGTAGGCACCCGGCGCCAAGCCTCACCCCGCTTTAAATCATGGCTCAACTTCTCGCCGTCCTGATCGACGGGCTGATCTATTCGTCGTGGCTGTTCATCATCGCCGTCGGCCTCACGCTGATCTACGGCGTGATGAAGATCCTGAACATCGCCCACGGCAGCCTGTACGCCCTTGGCGCTTACAGTGCCGCATCGCTCGCCGGCTATTGGATCAATCATGGCTACCCGCCCATGGGCAGCTATGCCGTCATGCTGGTTGCGGCAATCCTGGTGGGATTGATCGCCGGTCCGGTAATCGAACGCGGCCTGCTGCGTTTCATGTATGGCAAGGACGAGATCGTGCTGGTCCTGGTCACCTATGCGGTATTCCTGATCCTCGAAGACTTCGTCAAGCTGGCTTGGGGTGTCGACCCCTATTTCATCGCACAACCCTACGGCCTGCTGGGCAGCTTCGATGTCGGCGACCTGACGTACCCGAACTACAATCTTGTGCTGTTCGGCGCCGCGGTGCTCATCGGCGCGGTGCTCGCCTGGGTTCTGACCAAAACCCGGCAGGGCAAGATGTTGCTGGCGGTGATTCATGACCGGGAAATGTCGGGAGCGATGGGCATTAACGTCGGTCGCGTGTACTTCATCACCTTCACCGTCGGCGCAATGCTCGGCGCGCTTGGCGGCACGCTGACGGCGCCGATGATCTCCGTGCAACCCGGCATCGGCGCGGAGACCATCGTGCTCGCGTTCGCCGTCGTGGTGATCGGCGGGCTGGGCAGCCTGCCGGGAGCCGCGCTCGCCGCGATACTTGTCGGCATCGTGCGCTCGGCTGCCGTACATTACCGGCCGGAACTCGACCTGTTCAGCATTTACCTGGTCATGGCCGTCGTGCTGATCATGCGGCCCAAGGGCCTCTTCAGCGCACAGGAAGCCCGCAAGATATGAAGCACGACCCGACACTCCCGATTCTCATTGCAGGTTCGATCATCCTTCTCGCGGTCGGCCCCTTCCTGCCACGCTGGGCGATGTTCCTGATCAACGTGTCGTTGTGCTACGGCATCGTGGTACTCGGCATGATGCTGCTGATGCGCACCGGCGTCGTGTCGTTCGGCCATGGTCTGTATTACTGCCTTGGTGCCTACGCGGCCGGCACGCTCGACCAGGTATTCAAAATCTCGGACATGGCCGTGATGCTGGTCGCCGCCGTGATGGTGACCGCCCTGGCGTCTGCCGCACTCGGGCTGCTGCTGCGGAAGTATCGCGACATTTTTTTCGCCATGCTGTCGCTGGCGTTTTCGATGATTCTGTACGGCTTGCTGGTCAAGACTTCGTCGCTGGGATCGAGCGATGGCTTCAACATCGCAGCGTCCAGGATCGCAGGCATTACGGTCGCGGGAACATCGGTCGACCGTTACGTGCGCTATGCCTTGACGGTGGTATTCGCTTTCATTGCCGGCGTCTTCATGCACAGGTATCTGAACTCCCACATGGGCAGGCTGGCCGGGGCGATCCGCGACAACGAGTTGCGCGTCGAGTACATGGGCGCGTCGGTGGGCAACGTCATTCATGTGAATTATGTGATCTCCGCGGTACTCGCCGGCGGCGGCGGCGCGCTTGCGGCGATCGCCGTCGGTCACATCGATCCCGAGATGGCATACTGGACGACATCCGGTGAATTCGTTTTCGTCGGCATTCTGGCCGGCACCGGCAGCGTGCTCGCCCCTTTCCTCGGCGCATTCATCTTCGAGACCATCCGCAGCTTTGCCTATGAGTATTCGCCGAATACCTGGCAGATGGCGCTCGGCATCACCATGCTGGTCGTCATCATGTTCCTGCCCGGTGGACTGTGGTCATTGTTCACGCGCAAGCGCAAGGCGGCCTGACATGGCTATCGTTCTCGAAGCGAAGGGATTGAACAAGAGTTTTGGCGCAGTGACAGCCGCCAACGACATCAATGTTGCAGTCGAGCAGGATGCCATAGTGGGGCTGATCGGCAGCAACGGCGCCGGCAAGACGACGTTCATCAATATGGTCACCGGCTATCTCAAACCCAGCGCCGGCACCATCACATTCGGCGGCCGCGACATCACCCCGTTCAGCCCGCGTCAGATCACGCGGCTGGGTATCTGCCGCTCGTTCCAGATTCCGCAATTGTTCAATTCGCTGTCGGTTTACGACAATCTGCTGGTCGGAATCGGCATCGTCGTATCGGGAGGAAAGAATTGGGCGCAGGCCAGCCACTACGTCGATACACCCGGCGAAGCGGTCAATAGCATACTCGAGCGTTTTCGGCTGACCGACTATCGCGACAAGCTGGCCGGTGTACTACCCGAAGGCATACGTAAATTGCTCGATATCGCGATGGCGATGGCGGTGAAACCGAAGATCCTGCTGCTCGATGAACCGACGTCCGGCGTATCGGCGGACGAGAAATTCACGCTGATGGACATGGTGATGGAAGCGGTGCGTGCGCAGAAGGTGACTGTGCTATTCGTCGAACACGACATGGAAATCGTCACCCGCTATACCCAGCGCGTGCTGGCCTTCTATGAAGGCCGCATCATTGCCGACGGCCTGCCCGCCGCAGTGCTGAGCGATATCGAAGTCCGCAAATACGTTACCGGCGAAACTCAACATACCACTGCTGGGGGACGTCATGCTGCGCATTGACGGGCTCGACGTCTCGATCGCATCGGTCGGCATCCTGCGCGGCGTGAACATGGATGTACCGACTGGAAAATTCGTGGGTCTTATCGGCCGCAACGGCGCCGGCAAGACCACGCTCATGCGCTCGGTAATGGGCATTCTGCCGCCGCGCCAGGGAAGCATCCGTTTCGACGGTTCGCCGCTCGGAAAGACGCCGGTCCACCAGCGCGCACGCAATGGCATCGGCTACATGCCGGAAGACCGCCGGTTGGTGCCGTCGCTGACCGTCGAAGAAAACGTGCTGATCCCGGCCTGGTCCGCAGGTGTGGGCGATACTCGTGCGCGGTTGGCCGACGTATACAAAATGATCCCAGAGGTCGAGGCTTTCTCCGGCCGCAAGGCATTGCAGCTTTCCGGCGGGCAACAAAAACTGGTGGCG
The DNA here is from genome assembly GCA_016194905.1 of Betaproteobacteria bacterium. NCBI lineage: Bacteria > Pseudomonadati > Pseudomonadota > Betaproteobacteria > Betaproteobacteria bacterium. The sequence continues at coordinate 27,472 of JACQAP010000012.1, read as the reverse complement.
CTGGCGCGAGCGCTGATGTGCGGTACCAAACTTCTATTGCTCGACGAACCGTTCGAAGGCGTGGCACCGGTACTGGCCAAACGACTTGCGGAGGTTATTGCAGGACTCAAACAACGGGGACTTTCGATTGTCCTGACGGAATCCGATCTCTCGCACTCGCGGGAGATGCTCGACGTGATTTACTCGATCGACCGCGGCCAAGTTTCGGTCGCCGGCTGATCCACTCTGCCGTGCCATTTCCGCAGCGGCACCCGCATTAAAGATTCGGGCTAGCGGCGGTGCAGTTGAATTGTCTCGACCCGCGAGGCCGGCTGCGCATCCGTCGCACACCCCTTGCAAGTGCTGCAGCCCACGCTTTCGGCGCCCGATTGCAGACGGGTGAACCGGGCGCGCTGTGAGGCTGGCGCAAGCGTGATGAGACGGGCAATCAGCCAGCGGCGCATGGTTTGCGGCATGAACAGCCATCCGGCGTAGATGATCGCAAGGGCGACGATGAAGTAAGCAATCAGGGTCTGCATGAATCAGCCTCCCGTCAACACCAGGGCAACCCGATAAGTGATGAAGGAAGCCAGGTAGGCAAGTAGAAACAGATAGCCCGCCATGATCAACGGATAGCGTATCGAATTGGTTTCACGCCGCACGATCGACAACGTCGAAATGCATTGCGGCGCAAACACGTACCAGGCAAGCAGCGAGAACGCCGTGGCGAGCGACCAGCTCTGCGCGATCATCGGCGTCAGCTGCGCCGCCACATTTTCGCCGGTCGCGGACAGCGCGTAGACCGTTCCGAGCGCACCCACCGCAACTTCGCGCGCCGCTAGTCCCGGTATCAGGGCAATCGATATCTGCCAGTTGAATCCTATCGGCGCCAGCACCGTTTCGAGCGCCCGCCCGATCATTCCGGCGAGGCTGTATTGGATCGCAGGTTCGGTGGCGCCGGCCGGGGGCGCCGGGAACGAGGACAGGAACCACAGCAGGATGGTCAACGAGAGGATGATCGTGCCGACGCGAGAGAGAAAAATTTTCGCCCGCTCGACGAGCCCCATCACGAGGTTTCTCGGATTGGGCCAGCGGTAGGAAGGCAGCTCCATCAGGAGCGGATGCAGCATTTTGCGTCCGGCGACGAGCTTCAGTACCCAGGCGACCGCCATCGCGCTCACGATTCCCGCGAGATACAGAACGAAGAGCACCACCCCCTGAAGATTGAGGAATCCGAGAACGGTTCTCTGCGGAATGAACGCACCGATGATCAGCGCGTAGACCGGCAGCCGGGCCGAGCAGGTCGTCAGCGGAGCAATCATGATCGTGGTCAGACGATCGCGCCAGTTGCCGATATTGCGCGTAGCCATGATCCCGGGGATCGCGCACGCGAAGCTCGACAGCAGCGGAATGAAGGAGCGGCCCGAGAGCCCCACCGTGCCCATCAGCCGATCGAGCATGAACGCGGCGCGCGGCAAATAGCCTGAATCTTCCAGCGCCAGGATGAACAAGAAAAGGATCAGGATCTGGGGCAGGAATACCAGTACGCTTCCCGCGCCCGCGATGACGCCATCGACGAGCAGGCTTTGCAGGATGCCCTCGGGCAGCCATGTCTTCATCAGGTTGCCGGTTGCCTCGACCCCCGCCTTGATCGCATCCATCGGCAACTGCGCCCAACTGAAGACAGCTTGGAACATCAAAAACAGCGTTACGGCCAGGATGACATAGCCCCACAAGGGATGCATTACAACGCGATCGAGCGCGTCGTCAACGTGCAATTCGTTCGGCGGTTCGCGCACGGCAATGGCAAGGACGCGCCGGACTTCGCGCTGTGTCGTCGCCACATCAGCGTCATCCGGTGCCTTCCATGCGGAAACAGCCATCGGGTGGTCCAGAATATGGCTCTGAATCGCGCTGATCAGTTCGTTCGCTCCACCACGCCTCACCGCCACGGTCTGCACCACGGGCATGCCGAGTTCCCGCTCGAGCGCGGCGACATCGATCTCCACGCCACGATGCTTTGCGACGTCGGCCATGTTCAACGCAAGCACCGTCGGCAGCCCCAACCGCTTCGCTTCCACGACGAGCCGAAGGTTGAGGCGCAAGTTGGTCGCGTCGGTTACGCACACCAACAGGTCCGGACGCTCTTCATTCTGTACCGTGCCAAGCACGACGTCGCGCGTGATAGTTTCGTCCAGGCTGATCGCATTCAGACTGTATGCGCCCGGCAGATCCAGAACACGGATACGTTGCCCGTTCGGCGTTTCGAACAGGCCTTCCTTGCGTTCGACCGTCACGCCCGCATAGTTCGCAACCTTTTGCCGGCTGCCAGTCAGCAGATTGAACAACGCGGTCTTTCCGCAATTGGGGTTGCCGAGCAGTGCGACGCGCAACGCAGGCTGGGAAGGGGTCATGAACTCGATCCCGATTGCGCCGACCCTACCACCAGGACATGTTCGGCCTCGAAGCGGCGCAATGCGAAAGTCGTGTTGCCTATGCGCACGGCAAGGGGCTCGCGGCCAGGATAGCCGTGAGCGATGACGCGCAGGGATTCGCCTTCGACGAATCCGAGTTCGAGCAAGCGCAGGCCGATATCGCTACCCTCGGACTCGGATGTTCCGGTGCGCACCTCGCGGATGATGGCGGTCTGACCAACACCAATGCTGCTCAGCGGAACCAGCCGTTCTGCTATCGCCATCGAATCAGGGGAAGAATCTAAAGGCATGCTGTGTTCGCGGAATCGGGGTTAATGGGAATCGTTATTATTATGAGCCTTTTTGCCGGCCTTGGCATCAGGGAACAGTTCACAGGGAACAGCGGGCTTTCCCGACCGGGCAACATTGTCTGATCCGTCCTCGGCTGGCCGGATCTGCGCGGGACTTCATGGCCTTCAAGCTCCGGCATGACGCCTGACCATGTCGATACCAGAGCATTCATGCGGGATATGCCTGATTTCTACCGGTTTCCGGACCGTTTCTCCCCGGATTCACTCGTCCATCCCGTCGGGGTAAACTTGCGCGCCGTCCGAATGTTCTTTGCCGGAACGACTGGTGGAGACGGATGTTCGAACCCCACTTGCCGAACCATTTCGCCGAAGGAGAAGCTTCAGTGCCCGCGCAACAAGTACTCGACCTGATCGGAAACACGCCGCTGGTCGAGATCACCCGCATGAATGCAGGCCCCTGCCGCCTGTTCCTGAAAATGGAGAGCCAGAACCCCGGCGGTTCGATCAAGGACCGCATCGGCCGCTCGATGATCGAGGCGGCGGAGAAAGACGGCCGCCTCAAGCCCGGCGGCACGATCATCGAAGCTACCGCCGGCAATACGGGCTTGGGCCTCGCGCTGGTGGCGGCGCTGAAGGGCTACAAGCTGATCCTGATCGTTCCCGACAAAATGAGCCGGGAAAAAATCTTCCATCTGAAGGCAATGGGCGCGGAAGTCATGCTCACCCGCTCCGATGTGGGCAAGGGGCACCCCGAGTACTACCAGGACATGGCCGAGCGCATCTCGAAGGAGACCGGCGCGTTCTTCGTCAACCAGTTCGGCAATCCGGCCAATCCGCTGGCACACGAAACCACCACGGGCCCGGAGATTTGGGCACAGATGGATCACGACGTTGACGCAGTAGTATTCGGCGTCGGCTCGTCGGGCACCATGACCGGACTGGCGCGCTACTTTGCCAAGGCCTCGCCGCAAGCCGAGATGGTGCTGGCCGATCCGGTCGGCTCGGTGCTGGCGGATTATGTCCACACCGGGAAATACGGCGAAGCGGGCAGCTGGATCGTCGAGGGCATCGGTGAGGACTTCATTCCGCCGATCGCCGATTTCTCGCGGGTGAAGAAAGCCTATTCGATCAGCGACGAGGAAGCCTGTTCCACGGTGCGCGACCTGTTGATGAAGGAAGGAATTCTCGCCGGCTCATCGTCAGGTACGCTGATCGGCGCCGCACTGCGCTACTGCCGTGAGCAGAAATCACCTAAACGCGTGGTGACCTTCGTCTGCGACAGCGGCAACAAGTACCTGTCGAAGATCTTCAACGATTACTGGCTGATCGACCAGGGCCTGCTCAAGCGCGAACAGTTCGGCGACCTGCGCGATCTCGTCACCCGCCGCCACGACGAACGCGCCACTGTAACGATTGCGCCGGACGACAAACTGATGACCGCGTATGCGCGCATGAAACTGTACGACATCTCGCAGCTTCCGGTGCTCGAGGACGGAAAGGTGGTCGGCATCATCGACGAATGGGATCTGCTCACTGCAGCACAGGAAAATCCGGTGCGCTTCAGCGACCCGGTGCGAACAGCGATGACACAGCGGATCGATACCGTGGGCCTGAAAACGCCACTGGCACAGCTTACGGAATTATTCAACAAGGGACATGTCGCCATCGTGGTGGATAAGGGCCAGTTCTACGGCCTGATCACCCGCATGGATGTATTGAATCATTTGCGCAACCGCGCGCCTTGACGTCTAGTACAAGCACTCACCGCACCCGGATCAACAGGTAAGATTCAATCATGACAAACGACAAATCCAAGCTAGGTTTCGCCACGCGATCCATCCACGCCGGACAGTCGCCGGATCCAGCGACCGGCGCGGTGATGACGCCGATCTTCGCCACCTCCACATTCAAACAGCATTCGCCGGGCGTGCACACAGGCTACGAATACGCCCGCTCGCAGAATCCAACCCGGCACGCGTTCGAGCGCTGCATCGCCGATCTCGAAGGCGGGACGCGGGGATTCGCTTTCGCCTCCGGGCTCGCGGCCAGCAGCACCGTGCTGGAGCTGCTGGACGCAGGCAGTCACATCGTCGCGGCGGACGATTTGTACGGCGGTTCCTGGCGCCTGTTCGAGCGGGTGCGCAAGCGTTCCATGGGTCTGAGAACGAGCTACGCCGATCCGAATGTCGCCGGCTCGCTGGAAAAGGCGATCCAGCCGGATACGAAAATGATCTGGGTGGAGACGCCTTCGAATCCTCTGCTCAAGATCACCGACCTGGAACAAGTCGCGAAGATCGGCAAGGCTCGCGGCATTCTGACGGTCGTGGACAACACCTTCGCATCGCCCTACGTGCAACGCCCGCTCGATCTTGGCATCGACATCGTGTTGCATTCGGTGACTAAGTACATCAACGGCCACTCCGACATGGTCGGTGGCGCTGTCATCGTCAGGGATCGCGGTGATCTCGCAGAGAAGCTTGAGTACATGCAGAACGCGATCGGCTCGATCCTGGATCCGTTCTCCAGTTTCCTGGCGCTGCGCGGCATGAAGACGCTGCCGCTGCGGATGAAGCAGCACTGCGGCAATGCCATGCATCTGGCCGCGTGGTTGAAGTCGCATCCGAAGATAGAAAAGGTGATCTACCCCGGTCTGCCGAATCATCCCCAGCATCTGCTGGCGGCAAAGCAGATGAACGGCTTCGGCGCGATGATCGCGATCTATCTGAAAACCGACATGGGGGGCGTGCGCCGGGCACTGGAAGCCTGCAAGGTATTCACACTCGCGGAAAGCCTGGGCGGCGTGGAAAGCCTGATCGGACATCCGGTCACCATGAGCCACGGCTCCTTGCCGGTGGAATTGCGCGCCCGGCTGGGCATCACCGACAACCTGGTGAGACTATCCGTCGGTATCGAGGACGTGGAGGACCTGATCGCCGATCTCGACCAGGCCCTGGGGAAAATCTGATGCCGCTCGACTCAAGGCTCGTTTATCTGGCGATCTTTCTGGCCTGCGCCGGGTTGATCGGCTTTGCACTGTATCTGCAGCATTCGCTCGGCCTGGAACCCTGCCCGATGTGCATCCTGCAGCGCTATGCTTTCGTCGTCGTCGGCGTCGTCGCGCTAGTGGCGGCAGTCCACAACCCCGCTCTGCTGGGGCGCTGGATCTACAGCGGCCTATTGGTCCTCATGGCCGCAACCGGCGGCGGCGTGGCGATTCGACATGTTTATCTCGAACACTACCCGCCCAAGATTTTCGATTGCGGCGCCGATGTCGGCTTCATGCTCGAATCCTTCCCGCTCACGGAAGCGCTGCCGATGATTTTTCGCGGTACGGGCGACTGCACGAAGGTGCTGTGGCGCTTCCTCAGCCTGTCGATCGCGGAGTGGTCGCTGATCTGTTTTGCCTGCCTGATCGTCGCCGCTGTCATGGCGGCGATGATCAAGCAACGCCGCTGATTTTCCCGCGATGACGCAGCCGGGATGCGATCCGCCCATCGGGAAAATCGCAGGCATTGCAATGGTTTTGAAGTTCCGCTATCGCAACAGATGCGGGCAATATCAGGGGCTGTCGCCCACCACGGCGGAGAGTTCACGCCAGAACTCCAGCGCGGTCTGCGTGCGCCATTCCACGTGGCGACGCAGCGCCTTCGCCACGACCGGGCCGAATTTGGAATCGTGCTTGGCGGCCAGCGCCTGCGGAATACCGCCGAGAATTTCCTCGCGCGTGAAGTAGGGAATTTCCCTGAGCATCAATGCCAGCAACAGCAATCCGGTCTGGTAGATATCCACATGGCGCCCGATCGCGCCGAACTTCTCGGGTTCGAAGGCTTCCGGCGGACGCATCCAGTCGGCGAGCAGGGTCTGGAACACACGAATATCGGACTCGAGCCGGGTAAGGCCGAGATCGCCGACTTTGAACGACCAGACCTGTTCCTTGATCATCCTGCGCTTGCGCCGCTGCTCTGTGACGAACACATTGCCGGGATGCAAATCCTTGTGCACGTAACCCGCTGCGTGGATGTAGTCGAGCGCCTGCAGCACATCGCGGGCCACGTAGGGAATCCAGCGGTCGGCATCCAGCCCCAGACGCGTGATCAGACGCGACAGCGGGAAACTGCAACGTTCGATGATGAGATAGAAAGTGTCCTTGAACTCGAAAGCGTCGTAGACGAAGGTGATGTTCGGATGACGCATGACCAGGAGCTTGCGCAATTCGTCCTGCCAGACGCGGCGCACTTCGCGGTAAGACTGGTCGTGCGGAATGAGGATCTTGGCGACCAGCGGATTGCCCCAGTCGTCGATGCACTCGTACACCATGCCGAAACCGCCCTGCCCGATCGCATCGCCTATGAAGTAGCAACGATCCCCGTTGACGAGCACTTCGCCTTTCTCCGGCGGCTGGAAACGCCGAGGCTGGCGGAAAGCAATATTCCTGATCGCTTCGAGACGGGGCGATTTCATCGCCGTGCCTCTCCTGGTTGATTCAGACCGACTGTCAAGGCGTCGTAGCGAAGGCTACCCCGATCATGGAGTCGCGCGTGACCAGCGCGGCGAGCTTGTCCTCCGGCCATCCGTCGGTACCGGCGGGGCGCCTCGGCAGCACGAGATAGCGCATGTCGGCGGTGGAGTCGTGCACCCGTACCACTGCGTCGCCCGCGATTTCCGTGCCGAATTCCCTGAGCACCTCGCGCGGTTCATTGATCACCCGCGAACGGTAATTGCGGCTCTTGTACCAGTCGGGCGGCAAGCCGAGCAGCCAGCGCGGATAGCAGGAGCACAGCGTACAGACGATGACGTTGTGCACGTCATCGGTATTCTCCACCACCACCAACTTGTAGATGCCGCCATCCATGCCGAGCGCCTCGCAGGCAGCATTGCCATCGGAAAGGAGCAGCCTGCGGAATTCCGGATCGGTCCATGCTTTCGCCACAATCCGCGCACCCTGCAGCGGTGAGCGGCTGTCCATGTCTTCGACGGCACGGCGCACTTCGTCCGCGCTGAGGATGCCCTTTTCGATCAGGAGGCCGCGGACCGCAATCTCCATCGCCCGCCAATAGGTAATGGTGTCGTCCTGATCCGGACGCAAAGGAGGATGCCGGTGCGGTGCCGCGTGGTCGTGGGAATGGGAATGATCGCGCGGATGATCGTGATCGTGCGGCATGGTTATCGGTCCGGTTCGAGCCAGTGCTGATAGATTTCGATGTCCACCGTATCGTCTGCCTGGCCCCGATACTCGGGCCAGACGTCGCGCTGCAGGAAACGCACACGGTACAACGGCTGCTTCGGCAGTCCCAGCCGCGCATAGGCCAACTCTTCGGGATTGCGATACACGCCGCAGAGCCGTTCGATGATACCGCGCTTGCCGCGGATGTAATAAGGCGTGCGGACGTGGCCCACCGGATAAACCGCACGCACGGCGACCGCATCGCCAGGAACGAATTTCGGACCGGCCCCGTCAGCGCTCGCCATGGGCCTGCGCTTGCGCAATTGCGCTGCCGAGTTCGTCGATGGTGATGACGCCACGCTGGATCAGCGTCTGCGTGATCGAGTAGATCCAGCGCTCGTAATAACTCATCTTGTCGTAGGCGTCGGCGCCCAGCGTCTCGATATTCCGGCGCAGTTCGTCCACCGTCAGATGCCCCTTCTTCGACAGCAGCACCATCAGTGCATCCACGCGCTTTTCCCACAATGCGTAGTCATGCTCATTCGCCTCGACTTTGCCTGCAGGCAAGCCGCCCATATCGTGAATGCCGCGATAGTTCATCATCGTCGATACGCGAATTCTGATTGGACAAAGGTTAGCGCGCCTGCCCCGATCCGGGCAGGCGCAAGAGAATTATAGGACGAGGTTACTTCGGCTGCTGCGGATTTGCAGCCGGGGCGGGCTTGACGATCGGCGCGGCGGGAGACGCGGACGGACCGGGCGCAGCGGCTGGATTGACCTTGGCGCCATCCGGTACGGTATTCGGCAGGCTGAGCACGACCCGGACGCCCTCGCCGATGCCATTGGCGATTTTCACCGACGCGCCATCGGTACCGGCGATTTCGATGGGCGTGAGCTTGATGTGATTGTCGGCTTCGAGCACCGCGACGAAATTCTTGCGGTCACGTACCACCAGAGCGGACGCCGGCGCCTCGATGTAGCTGGTCTGCGGCACCATCAGCGAAACATTGACGAACGAGCCCGGAATGAAGGCGCCTCCGCGATTGTCGAAATCGACTTCGGCCAGCAGCGTGCGCGTCCTCGGATCGAGTTCGCCCGCCACGCGACTGACCTTGGCCTTGATGCGCTGTGTGGGATTGGCCGTATCGATGATTTCCGCCTCGATACCGGGACGTACGACGCGTGCATCGACCTGTTCGACATAGACGCTGACGCGGAGCTTCGACGGATCCGACACGGTGACGACCGGCTGGGATGAAGTCTGGTTGTTGGCGGCGTTGGTGATCAGCGCGCCCGGATCCACATAGCGCCCGGTCACGACGCCGGCATAGGGCGCATACAGGCTGCGGTAACCGAGTTGCGAACGCAAGGTGTCCACGCGACCGCGGGCGGTACGCACGTCGGTATCTGCGTTGTCCAATGCCTGCTGGGAAAAGAATCCCTTGGCGGCGAGGTCGCGCGTGCGCTGCGCCAGGCGCTCACGGTTTTCCATCTCCGACACCGTGCTCTTGTATTCCGACTCGAGTTCAGGCGCCTGCACTTCGGCAATGAGTTGCCCCGCGTGCACGCGATCACCGACATCGACTGTGATCTTCGACAAATAACCACCGACTTTCGAATAGAGGGTGGTCGCCTTGTAGGGGCGCAGTTCACCGGTCAGGTTGATCTTGCGAGCGGCGGATCCGCGCACGGACTGGCCGATGACCACGGTGGGGCCGGCATCGAGCTGCGCCGTGCGCGCCTTGGCCTCCTCCGCGAGGTGGTTCTGCTTTTCCTGCCAGAACCACCAGACGGCAGCACTCGCCACGGTCACCAGTACAAAGGCGACAATGTAGAAAACCACAAAAGAATCGCGTCGTCGCTGCAGCGCAGCCATTCTCGTCACTCCTCAGGCTTGGCGTCCCTGCGCCTCGGCCTCGAACCGGGCATCGAGTTCGTGCAGGATCGGCATGTTCTTTCTGACAAAGGTATAGATCACCGGGACCACGAACAGCGTGGCGATGGTCGCCATCGCCAGCCCGCCGATCACGGCGCGCCCCAGCGGCGCGTTCTGTTCGCCGGCTTCTCCCAGTCCGAGCGCCATCGGCACCATGCCGATGATCATGGCCAGCGCAGTCATCAGCACCGGTCGCAAACGCGTCCTGCCGGCTTCGATCGCCGCTTCAATCACGCCCAGGCTCTTTTCGACGCGCAGATCGTTGGCAAAGCTCACGATCAGGATCGAGTTCGAGACGCCGATGCCGACCGCCATGATCGCACCCATCAATGACATGACATTGATCGTGGTTCCGCTCAGCGCGAGTATCCAGAGGATGCCGATCAATGCGCCCGGCACGGCCATCATGATGATGAACGGATCGATCCACGACTGGAACAGCACCACCAGCAGCGCATACACCAGCACGATCGCCAGCAGCAGGCCGCCGATCAGGCTTTCGAACGAGGCATTCATGACCTGGTACTGGCCGCGAATCACGATCTTCGAAGTCGGCGGGAAATCCTTCTCCGCGGTCATTGCGTCGATCCTGCGCTTGATGTCGGAGACCACGCCGCCCAGGTCGCGGCCGTCGATATTGGCAGCAATGTCGAGTACGCGCTGCACGGTGTAATGCGACACCGATTGGTAGCTGGTTTCCGGCCTGAGCGAAGCGATATTGGACAGCCGGGTCACCGGCGCGCCCGGCACGGCGTTCAGCTTGGCGGCGGCCGTGTTGTCGAGCACCGGTGTCGCGCCCGAGGTTATCGGGGTAGCCATCAGATCTTCCACCGAGCTCATGCGCTCGATCGGAGTCTGCACAGCGACGGTGTAGTTGACGCCGTTGGGATTCAGGAAATACGAGGGATTGACGATGGCGCTCGACGACAGCGTTGTCAGCACGTTGCTGGCGACGTCGCGCTGCGTGAGTCCGAGTCGCGCGGCGCGCACGCGATCGACCTCCACGCGCAATGCCGGATAGTTCAACACCTGCATCTGACGCACGTCGACCGCGCCCGGCGTCTCTTCGATGATCTTGCGCACCCGCGCTGCGTAGCCCTGGGCGCGCTCGAAGTTCGCATCCTGGATCTGCACGTCGATCGGTGCCGGCAGTCCGAAGTTCAGTACCTGGGTGACGATGTCGGCATTCTGGAAATACATGGTCGAACCCGGGAACTTCGGCGGCAGCTTGTCCCTGAGTTCGCGCATCCAGTGCGCGGAAGGCTGGTGCGGGTGCTTGAGCGAGATGAGAATATCGGCATCCATGCCGCTGATGTTGTCGGTGGGTACGAAGGCGAGGTTGAAGAACAGCGGCACTCCGAGCATATCGTTGATTGTCGAAATCTCCTCGGCCGGGATGACTTTGCGAATTTCCTCCTCCACGGCGAGTACCAGCTTCTCGGTTTCTTCGATTCGCATCCCCATCGGCGCGCGGAAATGGAGCTTCATGATGCCAACGTCGGCCGCCGGGAAGAAATCGGTGCCGACCACCCGGCCCAGAAAGACACTCACTCCGCCCATCAAAATCAGGCAGACCAGTACGAACGGGCGATGGTGCATGATCACCGTCAGCACCGCGCCATAGGTGTCTTGCAACCATTCGAGGGAGTTTTCGCGTGCGCGATTGAAACGGGCGCCGATACCGCTGCCATTGCCGTCATCGTGATGTTCGCCGGCCAGCAACTGCCGGGACAGCATGGGCACCAGCGTGAACGACAGGATGTACGAAGCCAGCAGCGAGAACACCACCGACAGCGCAAGCGGGACGAACAGGAACTTCGATACGCCGTACAGGAACGCAACCGGAATGAACACGATGCAAATCGCCAGCGTGGCCATCGTGCGCGGCAGCGCGACTTCACGCGAGCCCTCGAGAATGGCGACCGTGAGCGGCTGCCCCATCGCCCGGTGGCGATGGATGTTTTCAACAGCGACGGTCGCGTCATCGACCAGGATACCGGTGGCGAGCGACAGGCCGGCCAGGGTCATCAGGTTGATGGTGTTGCCGGAGAAATAGAGTCCGAGCATTCCGGCGGCCATCGCGCACGGGATCGAAGTGATCACGACAATGGTATTGCGCCATGACCCGAGGAACAACAGTACCATGAGCGACACCAGCAGCGATGCAATGACCGCTTCCGAGGCGACGTTCTTGATTGCCGCTCGCACGTAGACCGACTGGTCGAAATCGAGTTTGATTTCGATGCCTTCCGGTGCCGCCTTCCGGATTTCCGGCAGCAGGTCGCGCGTAGCTTCAACCACCGCGAGCGACGACGCTTCGGAATGCTTGAGGATGGTCAGGTAGGTCGCGCGGCGACCATCGACGTGGACTATGTTGTTCTGCACCGCGAAGCCGTCGGCGACCTTGGCGACATCTCCGAGCAGCACCGGCACGCCGTTCGACACCCGCAGCGGCATCTGGTTGAACTGGTCCACCGTCGGTGGACTGGAATTCATCACCACGTTGTAATCCGTGGACCCGATGCGCGCCGTGCCCGCTGGCACCAGGATGTTCGAACTCTGCAACGCGTTGACGACGTCATTCGGCGAGACGCCCTTGGCCGTCATCAATTGCGGATTGAGGTCCACCATGATCTGGCGCAGCCGGCCGCCGAACGGTGCCGGCACAGTCAGGCCGGGAATGGTGAACAGCTTCACGCGCACGAAGTTGAACGCGTGGTCGAAGATACGCCCCTCGGGAACGGTCTTGCTCGACAACACCATTTGCACGATGGGTACCGTGGCCGGGTCGTACTGAATGATCACGGGCGGCGTTATGCCCGGCGGCAGGATGCGCAGGATGGTGCCGTTGATGGCATTGATCTGTGCAATCGAAGCGCCGATGTCGGTGCCCTGATGGAAATACACCTTGACCAAGCCGATGCCGGGGATGCAATTGGATTCGATGCGCTCGATGCCGTTGACCGTCGTTGAGTAGGCGCGCTCGCTGATGATGATGACGCGGCGCTCCATTTCCTCGGCCGACAGGCCGGGGTAGTTCCAGCCGACGAAAACGACCGGGATGTCGATCTTGGGGAAAAAATCGACCACCATACGCGTCACCGCCAGGCCCCCGAGCAATAGCACGAGCAGCGACAGCACGGCGATCGTGTACGGGCGGCGCAATGCCACCCGCACCAATTCCATCATGATATTTCTCCGGCTAGAAGGGGGTCAGCGGCGTGAAATGGAAAATCGCGCCGCTTGCCGTCGTGGCCGCAGCGGCCATGATAGCGCCTAACGCCGATTTCGATTGTCATGAAACGAGATTGAGAAGTTAGTCTACGGGTTCGGATCGCGGTAGCGACTCTGCCGGAATATGCATTATGCGAGTCAAGAATAAATCGCAGCTCGATCGGCGGCGCAACGGCCCCGCGATTCGTGCCGGCCGGCGCACGGATCCATTGATCGGATTCTACGTAGTCCTATGCCGGCAATGCGGGATTCTTCACGAACAAAAAAGGCTGGCACCATGGCCAGCCTATCCGGACGTGATGCGGCTATTTCCCGAATAGCTTCTGCAGCTCACCGGACTGGTACATCTCGCGCATGATATCCGCGCCGCCGACGAATGCACCATTCACATACAGCTGCGGAATCGTCGGCCAGTTGGAAAATTCCTTGATGCCCTGGCGGATATCCTGGTCGCTCAGCACATCGACCGTAGCCACGTTTTCCACACCACATGCTTCAAGAATCTGCACTGCAGCAGCGCTGAACCCGCACATCGGCGCATCCGGCGTGCCCTTCATGTAAAGCACGATTGGATTGCTTGTTACCTGCTGCTTGATCTTGTCCTGAGCGCTCATGCGTAATACCTCTGGATGGGTGAAGGAGTCTCAACTGCGGAGTCACTCCCGTTAGACAGTTCCGATGTTAACGAGTCGGCGATTTCGACGTCAATAGCCGTCCGCCCGACACGCGAGGCAATCCGGCGATATCGGCGCGGCTGATCACCTCGCCAAAACCCGCGTCGAGCAAAAGGTCTCTGCAAATTTCGGCCTGTTCGTAGCCGTGCTCGAATAGCAACCAACCTCCCTCGCGCAGATACGCCGGCGCATCTGCAACGATGACGCGAATGTCGGCCAGACCGTCCTCCCCCGATGCCAGCGCCGTTGCGGGCTCGAAGCGCAAGTCGCCTTGTTGCAGATGCAGATCTCCCGTAGCTACGTACGGGGGATTGGAGACGATCAGGTCGAATCGGCGGCCAGTCAGCGGTTTGAGCCACGCGCCTTGCACAAGTTCGACGTCCACGCCGATTGCGACAGCGTTTTCACGCGCGACGATCAATGCGGCAGCCGAAACATCCACTGCGGTGACGCGTGCTGCGGGCCGTTCATGGGCCATGGCGATGGCGATGCAGCCGCTGCCAGTGCCAAGATCCAGCACGTCAGGTTGCGCCCCTTGCACCAGTTTTTCGAGCGCCGCGTCCACCAGCGTTTCCGTATCCGCGCGCGGGATCAATACGTCCGGGGTAACGCGGAACTCGAGTCCGTAAAATTCCCGCCTGCCCACCAGATAGGCGACCGGCTCGCCGATTCGCCGGCGCCGGATGAGTTCGCGGAAAGGTTCGACCGCGGATGGATCGGCTGCATCATCGCGGTGCGCGGAAAGCCAGGCGCGGGAAACACCCATTGCGTGCCCGAACAGTATTTGCGCTTCCCGCCTCGCTTCGATAAGGTCCGCACTCGCGGCAAGATTGCGTGCCGCATCGTCGAGCAGTCCGCCGACGGTTGGGTTCACGCCTGCGCGGCGAACGTCTCTTCGGCCATCGCAGCGAGCAGCTCGGTCTGATGTTCGGAGAGCAATGCGTCGATCAGGTCGTCAAGCGCCCCATCCATGATCTGATCGATCTTGTAGAGCGTCAGGTTGATGCGATGATCCGTCACCCTGCCTTGGGGAAAATTATAAGTGCGAATGCGCTCCGAGCGATCGCCGCTGCCGATCAGCGATTTGCGCGTCGCCGCCTGTTTCGCCTGCCGCTCGCGCACCTGCTTGTCCTTGATCCGCGCGGCCAGTACCGACAACGCCTGCGCTTTGTTCTTGTGCTGGGAGCGATCGTCCTGGCATTCGACAACGATACCAGTAGGCAAATGGGTCACGCGCACCGCGGAATCGGTCTTGTTGATGTGCTGGCCGCCGGCGCCGGAGGCGCGGAATGTGTCGATGCGCAACTCCGCCGGATTGAGCACGACGTCTTCGATCGCATCGGCTTCCGGCATCACGGCGACCGTGCAGGCGCTGGTATGAATGCGGCCCTGCGTTTCGGTTGCCGGCACGCGCTGCACGCGATGTCCGCCCGATTCGAACTTCAGCTTCGAGTAGGCGCCGAAACCGATGATTTTGGCAATCACTTCCTTGTAGCCGCCCAGTTCGCTCTCGCTTGCCGAAATCAGCTCTACCTTCCAGCCGAGGCGTTCGGCATAACGGAAATACATGCGGAACAGATCGCCGGCGAACAAGGCCGATTCGTCGCCGCCGGTGCCCGCTCGGATTTCCAGAAAGATATTGCGCTCGTCGCTGGGGTCCTTCGGCAAGAGTTGCTTTTGAAGCTCGGACTCGAGATCGAGCAACTGCTGCCT
The DNA here is from genome assembly GCA_016194905.1 of Betaproteobacteria bacterium. Taxonomy (NCBI): domain Bacteria; kingdom Pseudomonadati; phylum Pseudomonadota; class Betaproteobacteria; species Betaproteobacteria bacterium. The sequence goes on along the minus strand of JACQAP010000012.1, from coordinate 12,047 downwards.
GCCCTCCTTCACTTCGGCTTCGGCGAGTTCGCGCATTTCCGGATCGTTCGCCAGATCCCGGGCCGCCGCGATGTCGCGCTCGCTCTTCCCGTAGGCGTGATAGAGCGCGACCACCGGCGTGATCTCGGCGTGCTCGCGGGTCAGCTTGCGATAATTCTCCAGGTTCTTGGTGACGTCCTCGCTGGACAGCAAGGCGTTGAGTTCCTCCAATCTGGCCGACAGTTGCGCCAGCTTGGAGGCGATGGAAGGTTTCATTCCGGCGGGTTGATCTCGTAGAGGCGAGTCAGCGCTGCAACCAGGACGTCGCGGTCCCTGGCTTCCGCGCTGTTCAGCGCGTGCGTGGGCGCGTGCAGAAATTTGTTGGTCAGCGAATGCGACAGCTGTTCGAGCACCTTCTCCGGATCGTCGCCCTTCGCCAGCATGCGCGCAGCGCGCTCCAGTTCGTGACGGCGCATGCGCTCGGCCTGATCGCGCAGCGCACGGATGGTCGGAACGAGTTCCCGGTTCTCCAGCCAGTGCATGAAAGCATGCACGTTGGCGTTGATGATGGCCTCCGCCTGCGCGACGGCGGCATGGCGGGTGTCGAGGCCTTCCTGCACGATTTTGCCGAGATCGTCCACACTGTAGAGGAACACGTCATCCAGTTCGGCGACTTCCGCCTCGACGTCGCGCGGCACCGCGAGGTCGATCATCAGAATCGGCCGATGGCGGCGCGCCTTGAGGGCGCGTTCGATCATCCCCTTGCCGAGGATGGGAAGCGTGCTTGCCGTACAGGTGACCACGATGTCGTGCAGCGGCAACTGCTCGGGCAAATCGTTCAGCGTGATTACACGACTCCGGAAACGGCTGGCAAGTTGTTCGCTGCGCTCGATCGAACGATTCGCGAAAGTCATTTCGCGCGGCTGCTTCGCGGCAAAGTGGGTCGAACACAGTTCGATCATTTCGCCCGCGCCGACGAACAAGACCTTCTGTCCGGCGATGCTCGGGTAAATCCGCTCGGCAACCTTGATCGCCGCCGCCGCCATCGAGACCGAACTGGCGCCGATGTCGGTCTGGGTACGTACTTCCTTCGCCACCGAAAACGTGGACTGAAACAGCTTGTGCAGCACGGTGCCGAGCGTGCCGGCGTGCTCGGCGGATTTCACCGCGTCCTTCATCTGGCCGAGGATCTGCGGCTCTCCGATCACCATCGAGTCGAGCCCGCTCGCCACGCGGAAGGCGTGGGTCACTGCGCGTTCGCGCGGCAGCGTGTAAAGAAATGGCTCCAGGACCGGGGCCTTGAGGTGATGGAAACGCGCGAGCCAGTCGATCGCGCGAATCGGCTCGTGCGTGCTGCAATAAACCTCGGTGCGATTACAGGTGGAAATGATCGCGGCTTCGCGTACCGATTCGCGTGCCACGAGATCGCGCAGCGCCGCTTCCAGATTTTCGGCGTGAAAAGTCACCTGCTCGCGAACCGCGAGCGGGGCCGTATGGTGATTCATGCCGAAAGCGAAGAGCTGCATCGAAGTCCGGAATTGACGGGGGGCAACTAACCCCGATCGAGGCCCCTGATTATAAGCCAAAAGGCCTGCTTTCCCTTCGATTCAGGGATTGGGCGCCGGCCTTCCGCCGTCTATTTGATCTGGGCCGGCAGCCAGATGGTCAGCGGCGGGAAAACGATGGTCAGCCCGAGCACGACGATCGCCCAGGCGAGGAAGGGCAATACTTCCCACATGACCGGCCCAAGGCGGATTTTGCCCACGCTGGAGACGACGAACAGCAACAACCCGATTGGCGGATGCATCAGGCCGATCATCAGGTTCAGCACCACGACCGCGCCGAACTGAATCGGATCGATGCCCACCTGCGCGCCGAGCGGAATCAGCAGCGGCAAGAAGATGATCATGGCGGGCAACGGTTCGACGATACAGCCGATTACCAGCAGAAACGCGTTGATCATCAGCAAAACGATGATCGGATTGGTGGAAATACTCTGGATAGTGTCGATGACCGTCTGGTTGATCTGGCTTTCCGCCACCAGCCAGCTGAACGGCCCGGCGGCTGCAAGCAGGAACAAGATGACGGCGGTGGAACGTCCCGCACTGAAAATGAGCTTGGGAAGCTGCCTGAGGGTAATCCCGCGATAGACGAAAAAACACACGAATAGCGCGTACAACACTGCGAGCGCCGCCGATTCGGTCACGGTAAGCAGTCCGAAGCGGATGCCTCCGATGATGATGACCGGCATCATCAGCGCCCACGATGCACGGCCGGTCGCCTGAAGTTTTGTCTTGAAGCCGGCCGCTTCGCGGCTCGGATATTTGCGGAATCTGGCGACGATGCTGCAGATCACCAGGAAGCCGGCGGCCAGCAGGACGGCCGGTACCACACCCGCCATGAACAGCTTCACCACGGATTGGTTGGATATCTGCGCATAGACAACCATCGGAATCGATGGCGGCAGAATCGGCCCGAGCAGCGCGCCTGCAACAATGACCGCCCCGGCAAATCCTTCGCCGTAACCTTCCTTGCGCATCGCCGGAATCAGCGGCTTCCCCGTGGCGACCGCATCGGCGACCGCCGATCCCGACACGCCTGCCATGACAAAGTTGGTGATGATGGATACGTGCCCGAGGCTGCCCCTGAGCCGGCCGACCAACGCCATCGCCCAATCGATCAGCCGCATCGTCAAACCGCCGCTGTTCATCAGTTCGCCCGCGAGAATGAACAGCGGCACCTGCACCAACGCGTAGCTATCTACGCTCGCCATCATGGATAGCGGCATCATCGCCATGTCGATGACGTCGTCGGGTTTGGCCAGAATGCCGAGCCATGCCGAAAAGATCATCGAGAAGCCGACGTCGAAGCCGATCAACAACGCCAGCAGGAAAGCGATGAACAACAGAGCCAGCAACGCTATTTCTCCTCGTAGCCGGGCGGTTTGCGGCCCATGACCCCGGCAACGAGCCTGACGCCGACGTAGAGCAGCATCACCAGGCACGCGATGAACACGCCGGCGGCGGGAACTGCGGCGCTGAACACGGTTCCCAGTAACTCCTGATCCTTGCCGATCACCATCAGGCGCCAACTCCCCGGCACCAGGACGACGAGCAACACGATCAGCAGCGCATCGAACGCCAGTTCCAGAACCTGTCGGATCTTCGGCGGAAGGTGGGAATCGATCAGGTCGACGCGGATATTGACCATCGCACGCACCGCAATTGCGAAGCCGACGAAGGTCAGCCAGACCAGCGCGATGCGGGCGTACTGGTCAGGCGCCGCAATGCCGGTATCGATGAAGTGACGATCGACGAATTGCAGGGAAACGATGACGACCAGCGACACCATCAAAGCGATTACCGCCCATTCGATCACGATATCGAGCAGGCGTAATCCGCGTTTGAGAATCTCCAGCATGCAGGCGCCGTGCGCTGAACCAGGTGGCGCGGACTACTGCTGCGCGGCCTTCAGGCGCTCGACCAGGCCATTGGGCCAAAACTTGCCCTCATAGCTCTTGTAGACATCTTTCCACGCAGCTTCGAAAGCCGCTTTGTCGGGAACGACGTAATTCACGCCTTGTTTCTTCAACTCCTCCATGCCCTGGCGATCGAACTGCTCGCCGAGATCGGTCGCGACTTTGCCGCCGGCCTGCGCGGCGCGCTTGAAGAGTTCCTGCTGCTCCTTGGTCATGGATTTCCAGCGCCGATCGGAGATGTACCACGCCGCTACATCGTAGACGTGGTCGGTGGCAGACCAATACTTGGAAACCTCATGGAAGCGGAATGTGACGGTCAGGTCGAAACCGTTGTCCTGGCCGTCGACCTGGCCGCGTGACAACGCCATGTAAACCTCATTCAGACCAAGCGGCACCACTTTCACGCCGAGGGACTCGAATGTCTCGCGGAAAATCGGAATCGGCGGAATGCGCAGCCGCAAACCCTTCAGGTCCTCGGGCTTTCGGATGGGTCCCTTGGTCGTGACGATCGCGCGCGGCGAGCGCGCGCCTGCCACCGCAAAAATTCGTATGCCAGAAGACTTGGCGCAGTTGTCGTAGAACTCCTGCATGATCGGGCCGTTGAGAACCTGGGCGGCTTTTTCCTTGTTCTTGAACAGGTAGGGCAGATAGGCAACGTTGAGCGCACCGCAGTCCTTGAGTTGGCCGGAGTTGCCGACTCCCAGATAAGCCATGTCCACGGTGCCGAGCTGCATGCCGGCGATGAGCTGCTGGATGTCGCCGATCTGACTGTCGGCATAGACCTGCACGCGAATCTTGCCGCCGCTTTCCTTGTCGACGACCTCGGCGAACTTCTCCATCGCCTTGTGCAGGTTGCTGTTGGTGACGAACGGCGTGCCGAAACGCAACGTCAGGTCCGCCGCCTGATTGACGGAACCTGTCGCGGTGAGCAGCAGAGCCAGCACAGCAGAAATACAGAGCTTCATGTTTCTCCCCCCGGAGCATTTCTAATTTTTATAGCCGGCAGGCCTCGGCCCGCCGGTCATTTCAAGGTGCTGAACTATCAATGCACGCATGCATCGCTGTCAAGCTGCGCCGCGGATAACAGGGAGTGAGATGGAACCGAATGTCGCCTGGAAGAGGGATGGTGGCCAAGGGCGGAATCGAACCACCGACACTAAGGTGAGCCGGTGGGATGGTAGATTTTCGGGGTGGAGTTCGGATCAACCGCCTGCCCGACTCGCCTGCACGACTGGACAGTCGTTCGCCAGAGCACCCAGGCCGGCAACGAGCGCTCGGAACCGATTACGAAACGACGGGATGAGCCAGCCTCCGGCGCCGGCGAGCCGTCCGGGCGGCACGCGCCTGCGGCTCGCGTGCCGCCCGGACGGCTCGCCGGCGATGAAGCATTGCACTTTGTGGACGCCACGTATAGCCGGAGAGATTTTGCGGGTTCTTGGAGTACTGTCAATAACTGTACGGTCAGAAGGTTTCATCCTCGTCTGCCCGGGGTGCTGTAACTGAAGAGGATCGTGTGCGGTTTCTTCGATAGGCTGAATACGCTACCATTCGTGCCTTGTACACTTTAATCTACGCACTACACATCGGCTAGGAATCCCGCAGAATGAGCGCTGCCACAGGAACAAGCGCTGCCTCGGGAATCAGTGGGGCACCGTCTCGGCGAATTTATAACCGCGCTCCGATCGTAGAAGCGGTCATAGATATACAAGTGCGTTATCCAGATCATCTCGAATTCCCTGTTGTGACTGAGTGCGCAGATGCATTCGCTGCAAAGTTCGCGAGGCGAGAACCCCTACAGTTTTTCACCGTTGGACTGAAGAACGAAGATGGGCACATAGAATCAATGCCGTCTACGCAAGGACAAACTGGGTGGAAACTCTTTACAGCCGAAAATGACCGCATCTTGCAAATTCAACGCAAGAGTTTTACTTATAGCCACTTGCCACCATATACGCGTTGGGAAATTTTCAAGCAAGAGGCGATGCCACTTTGGGCGAAGTTCGTCGAGCTGTGCAAGCCAGAACAAATTACGCGCGTGGCAGTGCGATACATTAATCGCTTGATGTTGCCAGCAGGGCCGATCGATCTTAGCCACTATTTGCGAGTTGTCCCTGAAGTACCTGATTCCGTTGGACCAATTTCCGGTGTTTTCATGCAAATTCTGATCCCACAACCAAGTCTTGGTCCGAATGTACATTCTACGGTTTCCGTAGCATCGCAAGCGTCACCGGACCCACGTTCACAAGCGTTCGTGCTGGACATTGATGTTTTTCAGACAGGGGTTGAACTTTCGTCTGGCGATGCGACGATTTGGACTTTGTTAGATGGTCTGCGCGATAAAAAGAACGAACTGTTCGAAACTTGCTTAACCGACAAAATGAGGGAACTAATCGCATGAGATTCCAATCCAGCGGTGAGAGCTCTATTGTTCATGAGTTAGCCTTACGAGATGTAGGCATTGGCGAAGTCGTCGCCAATCTGCGTAAGGATTGGCTTGTGCCCGCATCGGAACGTTTACGCGATCTGACATCGCGCAGGGTGCGTCTAGCAATCTTTAAGATGGCCAGCAGGAATGCGAATTGGGATGGCTACGGAAGTGCGGCACACAACGAAAATTCCATCGCTAGCGCGGTGGAGGCTATTGAGGAGCTATTTGACCAAACCAAGATTGCGAATTTCGGCTGGGTAGATCCTCATGTGGGACTGAACGAACGCGGTGATGTGGTTTTTGAGTGGTGGAATTACCACAAAAAGTTAACGCTCTATTTTTCGCCAGAGACAATTGAGTATGTAAGCAGTTGGGGATCAAATATTGAGACGCAGATGGAAGCCGGCGTTCTGGAAAAAGACGGTTTTGCTGATCTATGGCGTTGGCTCAGATTGCAGATTGACTAATGTGCGTGGGACCGGTCACAGACGACGAGGTGCTACACCGAAGCGTTCGCTACGAATATGTGGTTTACGATGGGACCAGTTGGCGTTTGTCCAATCAGGCGTTCAATGACACTGAATGGAAGCCATCTGTAGATCGTAAGAGTTTACGGGACGACCCTAGAGATACTCAAATCAGTGCTACCGACGGAGTAGCTCAACTAGAGGCTCTCCAAGTTCGTGCCATCGCAGGACTCGTCAATAATCCAGGGGCCGCTCAGACGGAGCGAATCACGCTGAAAGTGGACGTAATTGCTCGTCCGATTGAGTCCGGAAACCCCTCCGGACTTCCGGAGAATCGATCTCATGCGCAAATCGAAACGGATCCTTCGTTCGCAAATGGCAACCGCTTCAACAAGCTTAAGGATGCGCTCTGTCGAATTGCAGAATCCCACGGGTGGGCGATAGAGCCATACCGTCAGTCATAGCCAGGCATCACTTACCCTTCGGTAACGTTGCTCTCTTGCAAGTCGACATCTCCAAGCGTCTTTAAGCATTGGTGAACATATCTTGTTCGGAAACGATCTTTACATCGATCGGAAGTGTCCGTCGGATCGGGGGGTAGCTCATTATGGACATTGCCAGAGCCCAACAGATCATAAACGCTTACGGCGCAACCCTAACTGCGGTCGCAAAGATTCCGCAGCCTCACGTCATAGATCTGAGGGAACTGCCGTTTTCGAAATCAGAGATCAAACAAGCAATCAGGTTGCTCTTGCCAGTAGCGCCTAACCCCCAGGTTTTGAAATCGCTGGTGTTTGGTTACGTCTCTCTAGCCGACTGGCAAGAGGGCGTTGGCCCAGAGCCCATTGGTATTATGCTTTCGGATTCGGACTCGCCCACGGATCCCGAGACCTTGAAGCGCATAGCTGCTCGGGGAAGTGCATGGCAAAAATGGCGTCCTAAGGTAAACGCGGAATCTGTGGCTCTCGCGTCGGAACTGAAGATGTTAGGGTTCTAATACATTGTTCACCACAATGTGTCTGTATTGAACTTTCTGCAGCTTGGCAATTTACGACTCCTCGGTCCTTCACGGAAAGAACTCCTTTAATGGGACACCGAGCTGCAGGTCGCCACTGGCCGCGGAGACAGGGCCAGGCCCTCCCGGAAACGGTTTTACAGCGTCAATGCCAATAGTGACACGTCTACACAGCATCTACGCAAACGAAATTGGCCCGCAGTCCTCCAGCCATTGTTTTACTGGTGCTGATGAGAAGAGTTGAACCTTCGACCGCCTGATTACGACTCAGGCCCGTTACAGGGACGAATTGGCAGTCGGTTCCTGCTATGTTCCTACTAATTCAGAAGGGAGATGGTGGCCAAGGGCGGAATCGAACCACCGACACAAGGATTTTCAGTCCTCTGCTCTACCGACTGAGCTACTTGGCCCCCGCTTGCAACTTCTGATCCGAATGGGAGTCGGATCGCTTTCTTATGTTCCCGATGGCGGAAGCCGCCAGCGCTCGGAAAGCGCGGCATTTTACCCGAAAACACCTGTGCCCGGTCAATCCGGATTCCCTGCTGAAGAACAGAAAAGCCCGCGTCAGCGGGCTTTTCGTTTACGTGGGCCTGCTTCAGTTCTGATGAATGTCCCTGTCCTTGGTTTCCTTGAGGAACACTATCCCGATCACCACGGTCATCACGGCCACGACGATCGGATACCACAGTCCGTAATAGATATCGCCCGTGGCCGCCACCATCGCCGTCGCGGTGAGCGGCAGCATGCCGCCGAACCAGCCGTTGCCGATGTGATAAGGCAGTGACATCGAGGTATAGCGGATCCGTGTCGGGAACAATTCGACCAGGAAGGCTGCAATCGGTCCATACACCATCGTCACATAGATCAGCATGATGACCAGTATCAACAAGGTCATGCCGTAGTTCACCCTGGTCTTGTCCGCCGGCCCGGGATATCCGGATGTTTTCAGCGTTTCCGACAGCTTCTTTTCATCCCAGCCTTCGATCTCGACCTCGCCCACTTTGGTGACGACGGCCTTGCCGGGAACCGCGGGTACCGAACTGAAGCTCAGGCCCTGCTTCGTCAGGAAGTCCTTGGTTCGATCGCAATCGGTGAACTTGCTCCACGGGCCGACAAATATGTGAAAGCTGCAGTCGGTCGCGGCCACCGAGATCTTGGTGGTCTGCTGATACTGCTCCAGTGCCGGATTGACGTAGTGAGTCAACGCCTGGAACAGCGGAAAATAGGTCAGTGCCGCTATCAGGCATCCGGCCAGGATGATCTTGAGACGACCGATCTTGTCGGAAAGCCAGCCGAAGAATATGAAGAACGGCGTGCCGATCAGCAACGACGCACCGATCAGCGCATAAGCCGTCACGAACTCCAGCTTCAGCGTAATGATCAGGAAGAAGAGCGCGTAGAACTGGCCGCTGTACCAAACCACGCCCTGGCCTGCTGTGGCGCCAAGCAGCGCCAGCAATACAAATTTGTTGTTGGGGTAGCGCAAAAAACTGTCCGTCAGCGGCGCCTTGGATCCCTTGCCTTCGGACTTCATCTTGGTGAACACCGGCGACTCTTCCAGTTTCAGCCGGATGTAGACAGAAAATGCCAGAAGGATCACCGAGAACCAGAACGGAATCCTCCAGCCCCAATCGGCAAAAACTTTCGCATCCATCTGGACGCGGCAGATTCCGATCACCAGCAGCGCCAGGAAAAAGCCCAGCGTGGCGGTGGTCTGGATCCAGCTGGTGTCGTAGCCGCGCCGATGATTCGGCGCGTGCTCGGCCACATAGGTCGCCGCACCGCCATATTCACCGCCAAGGGCAAGCCCCTGCAGCAGCCGCAATGACACCAGCAGAATCGGGGCACCCCAGCCAATGGCCTCGTATGTCGGCAGCAAGCCGACCGCAAAGGTCGCGCCGCCCATGACGATAATGGTGACCAGGAACGTGTATTTGCGACCCACCAGGTCACCGATACGACCGAACACCAGCGCCCCGAATGGACGGACCAGAAAGCCGGCGGCGTAAGTCGCAAACGCCGACAACAGGGCGGCCGTTTCGTTGCCTTTCGGAAAGAACAATGCCGCGAAGAACGGCGCCAGTGTTGCGTACAGATAGAAGTCGTACCACTCGAAAACCGTGCCCAGTGAGGAAGCGAAGATGACCCGCTTCTCTTCCGGCTTGAAATCCGGATGATTCTCGTCGTGGATGCTGGTTGCGATGCCAGTCATGTTCTCTCCTCCCGTGTGATTGTTGCCGCGGCAGTCAGGCGCCGACGCAGTCTGACCGACAGTTTAATTGCCGAGCCCGGGCGACTGTCAATGTCATGCTACGCCGCGGTTGCAGCAAATCTGAACGGCCGGTAAGGGGGAGGCGTTGACCATCGTCCTGGCGCCAAAAAGAAAAGCCCCGCCGAAGCGGGGCTTTTCGTAGTCCGAGAGCGGCTAAAGCTCTTACATATCCATGCCGCCCATGCCACCCATACCGCCCATGCCGCCGCCACCGCCGTGGGAATGTTCTTCCTTCGGCGCCTCGGCCACCATCGCCGCCGTGGTCAGGATCAGACTGGCCACCGAAGCAGCATTCTGCAATGCGTAGCGGGTAACCTTGGTAGGATCGAGCACGCCCATTTCCATCATGTCCCCGTACTCACCCGTCGCGGCGTTGTAGCCGAAGTTGCCCTTGCCTTCGGCAACCTTGTTGAGCACCACCGACGGCTCATCGCCGGCGTTGGCGACGATCCAGCGCAGCGGCTCTTCCAGTGCGCGCAGCACGATCTTGATGCCCGCATCCTGGTCGTGGTTCTCGCCCTTGAGCTTGCTGATCGCGAAACGGGCACGAATAAACGCGACGCCGCCGCCGGCGACGATGCCTTCCTCGACTGCCGCACGCGTCGCGTGCAGCGCGTCTTCGACGCGTGCCTTCTTCTCTTTCATTTCGACTTCCGTTGCCGCACCCACCTTGATCAGCGCCACGCCGCCGGCGAGTTTCGCTACGCGCTCCTGCAGCTTTTCCTTGTCGTAGTCGCTGGTCGCTTCGTCGATCTGCTTGCGGATCGACTTTACGCGGCCTTCGATGGTCTTGCCGTCGCCGGCGCCGTCGATGATGGTGGTCTCCTCCTTGCCGATTTCGATGCGCTTGGCCTGGCCCAGGTCTTTCAGGGCGGCCTTCTCGAGAGAAAGTCCCACTTCTTCCGCGATGACAGTGCCGCCGGTCAGAATGGCAATGTCTTCCAGCATGGCCTTGCGGCGGTCGCCGAAGCCCGGTGCTTTCACCGCGCAGGTCTTGAGGATGCCGCGAATGTTGTTGACCACGAGGGTTGCCAGCGCTTCGCCGTCAACGTCTTCGGCAACGATCAGCAATGGACGTCCGGCCTTGGCGACCTGTTCCAGAATCGGCAGCAATTCGCGAATGTTGGAGACCTTCTTGTCGTGCAGAAGGACGTAGGGATTGTCCAGAATCGAAATCTGGCGATCCGGATTGTTGATGAAGTAAGGCGACAGATAGCCGCGGTCGAACTGCATGCCTTCCACGACTTCCAGTTCATCCTCCAGGCCCTGACCGTCTTCGACGGTGATCACGCCTTCCTTGCCGACTTTTTCCATGGCTTCCGCAATTTTCTGTCCGATCACGGCGTCGGAATTTGCGGAGATCGAGCCAACCTGGGCGATTTCCTTGCTGGTGGTGCAGGGCTTGGAGATCTTTTTCAGCTCTTCGACGACGGCGATGACGGCCTTGTCGATACCACGCTTCAGGTCCATCGGGTTCATGCCGGCGGCCACGAACTTCATGCCTTCCTGCACGATCGCCTGTGCCAGCACGGTTGCAGTGGTGGTACCGTCACCGGCGACATCCGAGGTCTTGGAAGCCACTTCCTTGACCATCTGGGCGCCCATGTTTTCGAACCTGTCCTTGAGTTCGATTTCCTTGGCGACCGACACGCCGTCCTTGGTAATGGTGGGGGCGCCAAAGGAGCGCTCCAACACCACATTGCGGCCCTTCGGGCCCAGGGTCACCTTGACCGCGTCGGCCAGGATGTTGACTCCAGCCACGATGCGGGCACGGGCTGAGTCATGAAATTTGACGTCTTTTGCTGCCATAGGAATTTGCTCCTGAAAATTATAGAGGTGGAACTTGATGGTTGACTTAGGCTGCTTCGACGACGCCCATGATGTCTTCTTCGCGCATCACGAGCAGCTCTTCGCCGTGAACCTTGACGGTCTGGCCCGAGTATTTGCCGAACAGGATCTTGTCGCCCTTCTTAACATCCAGCGGGCGGACCTTGCCGTCTTCCATGACCTTGCCATTGCCAACCGAAATCACCTCACCTTGGTCGGGCTTCTCGGCGGCGGTATCGGGAATCACGATTCCGGAAGCGGTCTTGCGCTCTTCCTCCAGGCGCTTGACGATCACGCGGTCGTGCAAAGGACGGATTTTCATTTCAACTCTCCTTGTTATGGACAATAAATCGAGAGCGAGCTCTCATTGGCACTCAATACTTGCGAGTGCTAATAATAAGGGCGGGGAGGCCAGAATTCAAGGCCTGTGGCTAATCTCGACGGAAGTATGTACTTGACGAAACAGGTCAAAAAGTAAGCGGACTGCTATAAATACTTGATTACCTAGCGTGGCTTTCTGGGCTTCCTAGGTTTGCTACGGGGCGACTTGGCTTTGGCCGGAACTCGCTTCTGAAGCGCAG
>JACQAP010000011.1 GCA_016194905.1 Betaproteobacteria bacterium | reverse complement strand
GTGTTCCTCCACATCTCTACGCATTTCACTGCTACACGTGGAATTCCACCCCCCTCTGCCACACTCAAGCCCGCTAGTTTCAAGCGCAATTCCCAGGTTAAGCCCGGGGATTTCACACCTGACTTGGCGAACCGCCTGCGCACGCTTTACGCCCAGTAATTCCGATTAACGCTCGCACCCTACGTATTACCGCGGCTGCTGGCACGTAGTTAGCCGGTGCTTCTTATTACGGTACCGTCATCAGTCAGCGCTATTCGCCCTAACCATTTCGTCCCGTCCGAAAGAGCTTTACAACCCGAAGGCCTTCTTCACTCACGCGGCATGGCTGGATCAGGGTTGCCCCCATTGTCCAAAATTCCCCACTGCTGCCTCCCGTAGGAGTCTGGGCCGTGTCTCAGTCCCAGTGTGGCTGATCATCCTCTCAGACCAGCTACGGATCGTCGCCTAGGTAGGCCTTTACCCTACCTACTAGCTAATCCGACATCGGCCACTCCCGCAGCGCGAGGCCCGTTTCCAGGTCCCCCGCTTTCCTCCTCAGAGCGTATGCGGTATTAATCCGGCTTTCGCCGAGCTATCCCCCACTCCAGGACATGTTCCGATGTATTACTCACCCGTTCGCCACTCGTCGCCAGGGTTGCCCCCGCGTTACCGTTCGACTTGCATGTGTAAAGCATGCCGCCAGCGTTCAATCTGAGCCAGGATCAAACTCTTCAGTTCAATCCCTTCTTCTCAAAGCTTCTTCACAGGACAGGCGTCCCTCCATCCCGAAGGACAAAAGAACCGGGCGATCACCCTCGACCCGTTCCCGTGCAGCGCCCCAAAACCACGAAGCACCCACACGCATCGGCTGTTTAGTTTGTTAAAGAGCAACGCCGTTTTCCGGCGGCCGTTTCCGGCGAAGGTGCGCATTATACGGATCGAAATCCTTCGGTCAACATTTTTCGGGGTTTTTGCAGAAAAAACAGCTTGTTTGGCGACGCTGCAACCGAATCGCGAAACAAGCTGTCAGGACAGCAACACCCGCGCGAACTTGCGCTTGCCTACCTGGATGACGAACGGTCCGCCGGCGGGCAACTTGAGGGCCTTATCGCTCACTTTCTCGCCGTCGAGCTTAACCCCACCCTGTTCGATCATGCGCATGGCTTCGGAGGTGCTGGCGGTCAACCCGGCCTGTTTGAGAATCTGAGTAATAGGCAGGGCTTCGCCCCCCGCTGAAAGCGTCAACTCGGGGATGTCTTCCGGTATCTCCCCTTGCTTGAATCGTGACTCGAAATCCGCGAGTGCCCGCTCGGCCGCCGCGCGATCATGGAAGCGCGCCACGATCTCCTGTGCAAACGTAACCTTGATGTCGCGCGGATTGCGCCCCGCCGCGACTTCATCCTTCCATTTCCTGAGTGTGGCCAGCGACTCGAAAGACAAAAGCTCCATGTAGCGCCACATCAGTTCGTCGGAAATCGACATCAGCTTGCCGAATATCTGGTCGGGACTTTCTGCAATTCCGACATAATTTCCAAGCGACTTCGACATCTTGTCGTCGCCGCTGAGCCCCTCCAGCAACGGCATCGTCAGAATGCACTGCGTCGGCTGTCCGTAGTCCTTCTGCAACTCGCGCCCCACCAAAAGATTGAATTTCTGATCTGTGCCGCCGAGCTCCAGATCTGCCTTCAGAGCAACGGAGTCATATCCCTGCACCAGTGGATACAGAAATTCATGGATCGCAATCTGCTGGCCGCTCTTGTAACGTTTGCCGAAATCGTCGCGCTCGAGCATGCGCGCCACGTTGTACTTCGCTGCCAGCTTGATCATGTCGACGGAAGTAAGCTTGTCCATCCAGGTCGAGTTGAACGCCACCTCGGTCTTTGCTGGATCGAGAATCTTGAAAATCTGCGCCTGATAGGTCTTGGCATTTTCCGCGATCTGATCTCGGGTCAGAGGTGGTCGTGTGGCATTTTTCCCCGTCGGATCACCGATCATTCCGGTGAAATCCCCGATCAGAAAAATGATGTGATGGCCGAGCTCCTGCAGCTGCCGGAGCTTGTTGATGAGAACCGTATGCCCAAGGTGAAGGTCGGGAGCAGTCGGATCGAATCCGGCCTTCACTCGCAGCGGCCGGCGCAACCCGAGCTTCTCTACAAATTCCGTTTCGATGAGCAACTCGCTGCACCCGCGTTTGGTAATTTCCAGTTGTTCTTTGATATCCATGTTGTTTGTTGTAACGGTCAGATTCCGTCTACGTGCCGGGAGGCCCACCGGCTGGAACGCTAGTTGCGAGTTCCGGGTTACGTTCAGTGGGGGATTCTGCTAATCTCCGCGCCAAGTCGGCAAATAATGTGAGTGCATGTCGTTGAACAAATACAAAATTCTAGCGCAAAAGCCAGCGTCCGAGCCGCGATCGTTGTGGCACCACTGGCCTGTGGTGGTCGCGATATTGCCGTTTTTCGGCGTTGTTGCCGCATTCGGTATCGCACCGGATACCGTTCCGGAACCCGTCGAACTGCAGCACGTCGTCGAAGACATCGCCCTTCCCGCAGCACCTGTCGCATCCCCGGAAGAGACACGATATTGGCGCGAGGAGCGCATCCAGCGCGGCGACACCGTCGCTTCGGTGTTGGCGAGATTAAATGTAAACGACGCTGATGCGTTGACTTATCTGTTGCAGGCCAAAGATGTCCGCTCGCTATACCAGCTGATCCCCGGCCGGACCATTCGTGTTGTGACGACCGACGACGGCCGACTGGAATCTCTTGCCTACGTGAATACCGACGGGCGCCGTCTTCATGTCACTCGCGGCGAGTCAGGATTTTCCTCGTCCGAAGAGTTGCCGCAAACCGAGCAATGGGTAATGCAAAGTTCAGGGGAAATCGAGACTTCGCTTTTTGCGGCAACGGACTCTTCCGGCATCCCGGAATTTGTAGCCCTGCAGCTCGCGGAAATCTTTTCCAGCGACATCGACTTCCATCGCGATTTGCGTCGCGGCGATCGCTTCTCCGTGGTCTACGAAGCGCTGGCTGCCGATGGCGAATTTGTAGGGTTTGGCCGAGTATTGTCTGCGGAATTCGTCAATCAGGGACACCCCTTCCGAGCAGTATTTTTCCGCGACGATCAAGGACGCAACGGCTATTACACTCCCGACGGACGCAACATGCGCAAGGCTTTCCTGCGTTCCCCGATCGAATTCTCTCGCGTGACTTCCGGATTCACCAGCGCGCGTTTCCATCCGATCCTCAAGACGTGGCGCGCCCATAAAGGGATCGACTACGGCGCACCCACCGGCACGCGGGTACGCGTGACTTCCGACGGCTATGTCACCTTTGTCGGTCGCAAGGGTGGCTATGGCAACGTCGTGACCGTGCGCCACCCCAATGGCTATGTCACGTTGTATGCGCACCTGTCCGGATTCAGCCAGGGTCTGCGGCAGGGAAAACGCGTAGTGCAGGGGGAAATCGTTGGCTTCGTTGGCAGTACCGGACTGGCCACCGGTCCGCATCTGCATTACGAATTCCACGTCAATGGCGTGCATCAGAATCCGATGCGACTCGCCATGCCTCCTGGGCCGCCGATAACTGCGCAGTTGCGGCCCGCCTTCGAAGAATTCGCCCAACCCCTCTTCGCGCGGCTGGACATGCTGCGCAATACCGACCTCGCCCGTCTGGATTGAAATCCGTCGACAGCATCCGCCATCCCGGCTGACTGTTGCCTGCTAGACTTCATGTCCATGGCGAGCGCAGAGCATTACATCGGCCTGATGTCCGGAACCAGCCTTGACGGCGCGGACGCCGTCTTGATCGACTTTTCCAGCGGCGGGCATCGGATCATTGGCGAGGCCTTCTTGCCTTTTGGAGATTCGCTGCGCGCCAGACTGCTGGCTATTCATAAACCTCAATCCGACGAGATTCATAATGCGGCGGTGCTCGGCAACGAGCTTGCGCAAATTTACGCACGGGCCGTTCACAAGTTGATGAGCAAGACACGAGTGAGTTCCACCGGTGTGCTAGCCATCGGCTGTCACGGCCAGACGATTCGGCATCGTCCCGATGCCGGCTACACTATCCAGCTCGGCAACGGCGCATTGCTGGCGGAGCTGACCCAAAATATTGTGGTCTGCGATTTTCGCAGCCGCGATATTGCTGCCGGCGGCGAAGGCGCACCGCTGGTCCCCGCATTCCATCAAGCGATGTTTGGCCACCCCTCGATCCATCGCGTCATCGTCAACATCGGCGGCATTGCCAATATCACTGATCTGGGATCCGGTACAGTTCAAGGGTTTGATACCGGACCAGGCAACATGCTGATGAATGCCTGGATCCAACAGCATCTTGGAAAGCCTTTCGACCGGGATGGCGCATGGGCAAAAGGCGGACGCTGCATAGACGACCTTCTGCAGGCACTGCTTGGTCACGAGTATTTTTCCCGCAATCCGCCCAAGAGCACAGGCCGCGAGCTTTTCAATCTCGCCTGGCTCGAAGAGCGGCTTTCGGGAAAAGAAAATCCGCGGGATGTCCAAGCCACCCTGCTTGCGCTGACCGCCGTCAGCATCGCACGCGCCGCCAAATCATGCTGCGACGGCGCGAAGGAGATCTACGTATGCGGCGGCGGCGCAGCCAATTCGGCGTTGATGTCAGGACTCGCTGCCGCACTTCCCGGGGTGACGATCACAACAACCGCGAAGCTTGGCATCGATCCCGACTGGGTGGAAGCCTGCGCGTTCGCCTGGCTCGCCCGCCAGGCTCTGCTCTTGCACTCCGGAAATCTTCCCTCTGTAACCGGTGCGAAGGGTCCGCGAATTCTGGGCGCAATTTACCCGGCATAGAAACAATTTTCCTGGCCTGGAAAAACCAAAAGGCGGCAATTCATGCCGCCTTGCGTTCGTTGCCCTGGCTGGACTTTACGCGGTAAAGGAAGAGCCGCATCCGCATGTGGAAGTCGCGTTCGGGTTCTTTATCACGAACTGCGCACCTTCAAGACTTTCCTGATAGTCGATTTCCGCGCCTACCAGATATTGATAACTCATCGCATCGATCAACAGCGTCACGCCGTTCTTCTCCATGGATGCGTCATCTTCATTCATGTCCTCGTCAAAGGTAAAACCGTACTGGAAGCCCGAACAGCCGCCGCCCGTGACGAACACGCGCAACTTGAGGCCGGGGTTACCCTCCTCGTCGATCAATTCCTTCACCTTCTTTGCCGCGTTGTCCGTAAACATCAGCGGCGACGGCATTTCAGTAACGGCGTTCATTGCCTGCTCCCGAAGTGAACCCTGCGCAAACCATTATCTGGCGCCGGCGCCAGCCGGTCAATCTCCGCCAGACCCTTTCAGCGACACGACTTTCTGCGCCTTGTCCTCATCCTGGTGCACCAACCTGCCCTGCACCACCGCACCCAACTGAATTTCCAGCGTCCGGTAATACACATCTCCTGTGACATTGGACTTGGGCTGCAGTTCGACATATTCGGCGCCGTGAACCGGACCGATCACGGTCCCATTGATAACGGCGTGCGAAACTCTTATTTCCCCTTCAATTTGGGCCTTTTCGCTCAAAACCAAGGTGCTTGGCTGATCATCGGACGTCAATACGTTACCGCGCACCCGCCCGTCCACGCGCAAGCCTCCACTGAACGAAATGTTACCTTCGACGATCGTGCCCGCGCCGATCAAGCTGTCTATGCGATTTTGCGGTTTTGGGGGTTTGGCTCCGAACATAGCAGTACTCCGCTCACGACAGGGTCACGGTCTGTGTCGACACCGGCGTCGGGTTGCCGGTTTCCAAGACGCGAACCTGCACTTTCTTGATGACAGCGCCGGGAGGCACCAGAAATGTCCCCTCGACGCGCTGATAGAACTTGAACGCCAAATTATACGCCTGGCTCCCGTCGTCCCCCTTGGGAATGCTGATGACTTCCGATTTTCCACCCTGTTCGAGATCGACGATGAACTGCAGTCGTCCGCGGAAATCCTTCACCCGTTGTTTGGACTGCGCAATCAAAAGACGATAGCGATATTCACCGGGTAGGGCATCTGACTGTACGCGGAATCGGTTCACACTGATGCCGCCGGCTTCCCCTCCGGACGCCATCAGCGTCTGGAAGAAAGCCAGGTCCTCCTTGAGCAGCGCATTCTCTTCTGAGAGGTTGCGTATCTGTCCCGACAGATTTCCGTGCGTCGCCAGTTCGATCTGTAGCTGGCGCTCGGCGGCCGCAATCTCCCGACTCAATGCAACGTTTTCATCCTGAAGCTTGGAATTCAGGTCTTGCAAGTGACTCTTCTCTCGCTGGGCTTCGCTGTTGTCGAATCCTGCGTACTGACGGCCAAGGTCGTATGTCAGCCAACCCACACCAACGACCGCGCCGGCAAACGCCGCCACTGAAAGCCAACGCCAGTACCACGGCACATGAGTGTGAATCGCAACTTTGGGGGCGGCGATGCCGAAGCGGCGCTTTATGGCCCTGATCAGCGTCACGGCAATAGCGGTACGTGTTCGATGCCAATGGTCTCCGGCAGCCCGAACATCAGATTCATGTTCTGAACCGCCTGCCCGGCGGCTCCCTTAACCAGATTGTCGATGACCGAAAGTATCACCACTGCGTCGCCACCACCGGGGCGATGCATCGCGATTCTGCAATCATTGGCACCCCTGACCGAACGTGTATCCGGATGACTTCCGGGCGGTAGGATATCGACGAATGGTTCGGTTGCGTAGCGCTTTTCGTAGAGCCCCTGCAGATCAACCGCCTTGGTCAATCGAGCGCATAGCGTCGCGTGGATGCCGCGTATGGCGGGCATGAGGTGCGGCACGAAGGTGAGGCCCACTTTCTTTCCCGCTGCGCGGCTCAAGCCCTGCGAAATCTCGGGCAGGTGCCGGTGCCCCGGCACTCCGTAAGCCTTGAAGTTATCCGAAGCTTCCGAGAACAGAATATGCACCTCGGCCCTCCGCCCTGCACCGCTGACGCCCGATTTTGCATCGGCAATCAAGTCGGGGTTGTCTACAGCTCCTGCTTGGATCAACGGCAAGAATCCCAGCTGAACCGCCGTCGGGTAGCAGCCTGGATTGGCAACCAGGCGTGCCTTGACGATCTGATCCCTATTCATCTCGGGAAGGCCATAAACAGCCTCGGCAACGAGGTCCGGACACGCGTGAGTCATGCCGTACCACCTTTCCCATTCGGCAATGTCTTTATGCGAAAATCCGCTGCGAGATCGATTACGCGAACGCCCGCTTTGAGCAACGCCGGCGTTTCTGCCATCGCCACGCCGTTGGGCGTGGCGAAGAACACGACATCGCATTTCTCGAGGCCGACCGTCGCAGGATCAGAGAAGTTGAGCGTCACCCGCCGGCGCAGGCTGGGGAATAAGTCGGCAACCGGTGTGCCTGCCTCCTTACGTGAAGTGATGACCGCCAGCTCGGCTTCAGAGTGTGTCGAAAGAATCCGCAGAAGCTCTACGCCGGTATAGCCAGTGCCTCCGACGATGCCAACTTTTTTCATGTTCGCCAATGACTTATTGAGCTTTGATGATATAACCTGATAAGGCATTGACGCAAATAAAAAAGCCGCCCGCAGGCGGCTTTTTTTGTCTCATGGCACTATCGCTTGGAGAACTGCTTGCGGCGTCGCGCCTTGTGAAGACCCACTTTCTTTCGCTCGACTTCTCTCGCATCCCGGGTAATCAGCCCCGCCTTGCTGAGAACCGGCTTGAGCGACGCGTCGTAATCGACCAACGCTCGAGAGATGCCATGTCGGACGGCACCAGCTTGGCCCGACTCCCCGCCGCCATCGACATTGATCAGGATGTCGAACGTATCCAAATGATTGGTCAATACCAGTGGCTGGCGTACGACCATGCGACCGGTCTCGCGGGAAAAAAACTCATCGACCGGCTTGTCATTGACGATAATCTTGCCTTTACCTGGCTTGATGAAGACACGCGCAACCGCGCTCTTGCGGCGGCCGGTTCCATAGTTGTACTGGATTGCCATGTAATTCCCTAAACGTTGAGAGTTTGCGGTTGTTGTGCCGAATGCGGATGATCGGACCCCGCATACACCTTCAGCTTTTTCAACATCGCGTAACCGAGTGGCCCCTTGGGCAACATGCCTTTCACCGCCTTTTCCAGCACGCGCCCAGGGAAACGGCCATGCAACTTGGCAAATGTCGCACTGTAAATACCACCCGGGTAGGTGGAGTGGCGGTAGTACACCTTCTGCTCCGCCTTGTCGCCGGTAACACGCAGCTTTTCGGCATTGACGACGACGATGTAGTCACCCGTGTCGACATGCGGAGTGAAAGTCACCTTGTGCTTTCCCCGCAAGCGCTTGGCAATCTCGGAGGCGAGGCGCCCCAATATCTTGTCGGTGGCGTCGACCACGAACCAGTCGCGCTTTACCTCATGTGATTTGACTGAAAACGTCTTCATGGCGGATGTTCCGCGGGGGTCATTAACGAAAGCCGCGTAGTGTAGTTGAACGCCCCATCGCTTGTCAAACCAGGTTTTCCAACTCAAGTAGCGGATTTCTAAGCATTTATGAGCCAGTTATCCATCTGCGTGCGACGGGTGGATAACGGCATCACTGGGCGCCCCTCATTCTCGTAAGGAACCTAGACGCTTTAATGGCAAGAGCATTTAGTGAATAATGCGCTTCCTTACGCAGCCACCCTCCCGTCCACTTCGTCCCATGCGCAAGCTCTGGCTCATATTTGCTCAGGCGGTAACGATCAGCCTCGCGGCGCTGTTTGTCGTCGTGACGCTGAGGCCTGATCTCGTTTCCTGGACCGGACACAACGGCGGAATCGTCACTGTTCGCGAAGCAGCGGACGCACCGCGCGACCGTCCCTTGTTCGTATCGCTGAGTCCTGCCGCCAAGAAGGCGATGCCCTCAGTGGTCAATATCTTCACCAGCAAAGACGTCAAGGTTCCGCGGCATCCTTTCATGGATGATCCGTTGTTCAGGCGTTTTTTCGGTGATCAACTTGACGGCGATACGCAGCACAGTTCCAGTCTCGGATCAGGCGTAATCGTCGGACCGGAAGGTTACATATTGACGAACCACCACGTCGTCGAGGCGGCGGACGAAATTGAACTTGCGCTTGCCGACGGTCGCAAGACGCCGGCAAAGGTCGTCGGAACCGATCCGGAAACCGATCTGGCGGTATTGAAAGTAGGCATCTCCGGACTTCCCGCAGCGACTTTCGGCAACCCGGACAAGCTTTCTGTCGGCGACGTGGTCCTCGCCATTGGCAATCCGTTCGGCGTCGGGCAGACCGTTACGATGGGCATCGTCAGCGCGCTCGGGCGCAGCCATCTCGGTATCAGCACTTTCGAAAATTTCATACAAACGGACGCGGCAATCAATCCTGGCAATTCCGGCGGCGCTCTCGTTGATGCCACCGGCAACCTCGTCGGCATCAATAGCGCGATCTATTCACGCAGCGGTGGCTCCCTTGGCATCGGCTTCGCCATTCCCGCCAATCTGGCCAAGCAGGTAATGGAACAAATCGTCCGCACCGGATCGGTAACTCGCGGATGGATCGGAGTGGAAGTGCAGGACCTCTCTTCGGAACTGGCGGAATCGTTCAAGCTGTCAAACCTACGCGGTACCTTGATCGCGGGAGTCTTGCGGGGAGGGCCGGCGGATCGTGCAGGAATCAAGCCCGGGGACATTCTCGTATCGGTGGAATCGAGCCAAGTTCTCGATTCGACCAGCATGCTCAATCTGGTTGCTGCGCTCGAACCTGGGAAACAGGCCACGCTGAAAATCCTTCGCAACCGGAATGAAATGCTGGTAAAGGTGAGCGTCGGCAAGCGCCCGCGACCCAACCGTCGCAACGAACTCGAATAGCAACAGCTCGAATCGTTAACTCAGCCGGCAGAGCCGGACTGGGATTCCTTAGGACCAGGCTTGGTAATCCATTGCGACACGAAGATCCCCAATTCATAGAGGATCCAGAGGGGAACTGCGAGCATGACCTGGGAGACCACATCCGGTGGAGTGAAAATCGCCCCGACCACGAAAGCGCCGACGATCATGTACGGGCGTATTTCCTTCAGCGTCTTGACGTTTACCAAGCCCATCCTCACCAGAATCACCACCGCTACCGGCACCTCGAAAGTCACGCCGAACGCCAGGAATAAGGTCAGCACGAAATCCAGGTATTTGCCGATATCCGTCATCACCGCCACACCCTCCGGGGCGACCGACACCATGAAGTGGAACACCACCGGGAATACCAGGTAATACGCGAACGCCATGCCGCAGATGAACAACAGCGTGCTGGTAATGATGAGCGGAGCCACGAGCTTTCGCTCGTGCGCATACAGTCCCGGGGCCACAAATGCCCAGATCTGATAGAGCAGGTAAGGCAACGCTATTACGAAGGCGGCCATCATCGTTACTTTCACCGGAACGAAGAACGGCGCGGTCACTTCAGTTGCAATCAACCTTCCGCCCGCCGGCATCGAAGCGATCATCGGCTGCGCAAGCAACGCATACAGGTCACGCGCCCACGGAAAGAGGCAGATGAATACGAGCAGCAAGGCGAGTACGCAACGCAGCAACCGATCGCGCAACTCGATCAGATGCGACATGAAAGAATCCGGCTCGGCCATCGATTGTTGGATGTGTCGCGGAAAAGAGGCGGTAAGGATCCGGCTAAAAATCAGACCGGCTTGTCGTTCGTGGGCGGCTTGTCACGCTGCAAGGCCGACGTATCCGGCGGACCGTCAGCTGGTGTTGCCTCGCCAACGCTCGCCGTCGGATTTTCCGGAGCTGGCGTCCCAGGGGGCATCAACTGGATCCCGGTTACGGGAGCGATTGTCGTTTCGACCTGTTTTTGCACTTCGGCACCGGCCTGCTTAACCTCGCTGTCGATGTAATTGACTTGCGAAGTGACGGACTGCTCTATGGAGCGAGCAGCATCCTGCATCGTGGCCTTCAGCTTGCGCAATTCGTCAAGTTCGATTTCACGGTTGATATCCGACTTGACCTCGGAAACATAGCGCTGCAACCGCCCGAACAAGTGGCCGAGCGTCTTCGCCACGCGCGGCAGACGCTCGGGGCCGATCACGATGAGCGCGACGACCCCAATAACGAAAATCTCGGATGCCCCGATATCGAACATGACGGCGGCCGGAAAGAAGACGCTCGGTCAGATTTTGGTCTTGTCCTTCACTTCGCCTTCGAATGTCTGGCCGGCATTCGCGCTATCCAGCCTGGCGGCCGGTTTGTCATCATCCGCACTCTTCATGCCTTCCTTGAAGCCCTTTACCGCACCGCCCAGATCCGAGCCGATATTGCGCAGTTTCTTGGTGCCGAATATCAATAACACCACCACCAGAACGATTAGCCAATGCCAGATGCTGAATGAACCCATCTTGTGTACTCCTGAATCAAAATATCTACGTTGAGCGCTGGATCATTCCCGGCAGCGGATCTTTGCCACCGAGCACATGCATGTGCACATGAAATACATCCTGCCTGCCGATCCGCCCGGTATTGACGATAGTCCGAAATCCGTCCGTCGAACCTTGCTCGCGTGCCAATCGGCCCGCCAGCACCATCATTTTTCCCAGCACCATCTGGTGACATTCCTGCACATGCTCGAGAGATTCCACATGCTCCTTGGGAATCAGCATGAAATGCACTTGCGCCACCGGATTGATGTCGTGAAAGGCAAGTAAATCTTCGTCTTCATAAACCTTGCGGCTGGGAATCTCGCCTCTGACAATCTTGCAGAAGACACAGTTCTCGACTGACGCTTTCATCCGTCTTCGCTCAGGCAGCG
The DNA here is from genome assembly GCA_016194905.1 of Betaproteobacteria bacterium. Classification (NCBI taxonomy): domain Bacteria; kingdom Pseudomonadati; phylum Pseudomonadota; class Betaproteobacteria; species Betaproteobacteria bacterium. The sequence continues at coordinate 32,550 of JACQAP010000011.1, read as the reverse complement.
CTACCGTTTTCGCACGGCTTGTCGATCATCGATTCATCCAGTCCGTGAGTTCTTTTCGTCGACGCCCGATATGCCCTCGCGACGTTTCAGTTCCGCAATCACATCGTCGGGACCGAGACCGTGCCACGCGAGCATGACCAGGCAGTGAAACCAGAGATCGGCGGTCTCGCGAACGATATGAAGTTTATCACCGTCCTTCGCCGCAAGCAGGGTCTCGGCCGCTTCTTCCCCGATCTTCTTCAGGACGGCATCGTGACCCTTTGCAAACAGGCCGGCCACATAGGAATCGGCCGGATCGGCCCCTTTTCGGGACTCGATGGTCTGCGCGAGGCGACGAAGAATGTCGGCGTCTATCATGGCTTCGAATCGTAGATTTCCCCGGGGTCTTTGAGAACCGGTTCGGCTTCCACCCACATCCCATTTTCGAGTTTTCGGAAAAAGCAGCGGCCGTGGCCAGTATGGCAGGCGATTCCCCCCACTTGCTCCACTTCGAGCATGATCACGTCGCCATCGCAGTCGAGCCGGACTTGCCTGACAAGCTGCACGTGGCCCGATTCCTCGCCCTTGCGCCACAAACGCTTGCGCGAGCGCGACCAGTATACCGCCCGGCCGGAACGCACCGTCTCCGCGAGCGCTTCGCGGTTCATCCACGCCGTCATCAGCAGCCGGCCTGTCCCGACCTCCTGCGCGATGACCGGGATCAGGCCATCGGAATCGAAAACCACCTCGTCAAGCCACGACTCGCTCACAGCCTGACCTCGATGTTGTTCTGCGCCATGAAGCACTTCGCCTGTTGCACGGTGAGCTCGCCGTAGTGAAAAACACTGGCTGCAAGCACCGCATCGGCCTTGCCCACAAGAACGCCATCGACCAGATCCTGAAGGCCGCCGACGCCGCCACTCGCGATAACGGGAATTTCCAGCGCTTCGGAGAAAGCACGCGTAATCTCCAGATCGAAACCGGCCCTGGTGCCATCACGATCCATGCTGGTAAGCAGGATTTCGCCGGCGCCTGCCGCTTGCATGCGTTTTCCCCACTCCAGCGCATCCAATCCGGTAGAACGACGACCGCCGTAGGTAAACACCTCCCAACGCACCGGCGTCGAACCGGGTACCCGCCTGGCGTCCACCGCGACTACGATGCATTGCGATCCGAATCGCCCGGCCGCCTCTTCGACCAGCTTGGGATTCTCTACCGCTGAAGTATTGATGCTGACCTTATCGGCACCAGCGTTAAGCAAGCGGCGCACGTCGTTGACTTCACGTACGCCACCTCCGACGGTAAGCGGAATGAAAACCTGCGAAGCGACCTGTTCGATGATTCCGAGTATCAGTCCGCGATTGTCGGCGCTCGCGGTGATATCCAGGAACGTGAGTTCGTCGGCACCCTGTTCATCGTATCGGCGGGCAATCTCGACAGGATCGCCGGCATCGCGCAACGCGACGAAATTGACTCCTTTGACGACCCGTCCATCAGTAACATCGAGACAGGGAATGATGCGCTTGGAAAGGCCCATGGCGGAAAGCTTTACGAGAAGCGAGAGTAGGTTCGAAGAAAAATGTAATCCGACGATCAGGTCGAAATGCCTGACAAGCTCTGGTCGGGATCGGTCTGGTCAAGGCGGCGCAATCAATGCGCCAAGCCTATCCTTTCTTCTTTTGGACATTCTCGCCCGCTATCTTGTCCGCAAGCTTCTGCGCTTCCGCGAAATCCAGCGTTCCTTCGTAAATCGCCCGGCCGGTGATGGCGCCTAAGATGCCCTCGCCTTCCGCCTCGCATAACGCCTTCACGTCCTTCAGGTCGGCAATGCCGCCGCTGGCGATTACCGGAACCGACAGTTCGCGGGCCAGGTTTACCGTCGCTTTGATATTGACTCCGCTCATCATGCCGTCGCGACTGATATCGGTGTAGATGATCGCTTCGACGCCCAGATCCTGGAATTTTTTCGCCAGATCCAGCACGTCGTGCCCCGTTACTTTCGACCAACCATCCACTGCGACCTTGCCATCCTTCGCATCCAGTCCGACCATGATATGACCGGGGAAGGCATAGCAGGCGTCGTGCAGGAAACCAGGCGTTTTCACGGCGGCAGTGCCAAGAATGATGTAAGTAATGCCGTCATCGAGATAGCGCTCGACAGTATCGAGATCGCGGATACCGCCGCCGAGCTGCACCGGGATGTCCCCGCCGATCGCCTTGACGACTGCTTTTACAGCCTCCTCGTTCTTCGGCTTTCCGACGAACGCACCGTTGAGGTCCACCAGATGCAGGCGGCGCGCACCTTTGCCAACCCAGTGCTTCGCCATCGCGCCAGGGTCTTCTGAAAAAACGGTGGCGTCCGCCATCAAACCTTGCTTCAAACGGACGCAATGTCCGTCTTTGAGGTCAATTGCCGGGATGATCAACATGGTTTGGAATGGATTCGCCGTACCAACCGAACGTTTATGACGCAGTCAGCCGGATTGCGTACCCGAATTGTGAAATCGTGTCAGACGTTAGCCGCAGGGACGGCGCGCGTTTGTATGGATACGCGCTTCGCCCCGCTCCAGGAAACGAAATTGGATAACAGACGTAAGCCAGCAGACTGGCTTTTTTCCGGATGAAACTGCACGGCAAAAATATTATTCCTTGCTACGGCGCAGGTAAAGCTCGACGGATACCGGCTGGTTCCGGCGACCAGGTCCTGGTCGGGCGTATCCACATAATAGCTGTGCACAAAATAGAAGCGACTGCCGTCGGCGATCCCTTCCCACATCGGATGGGACATGGCTTGGTAAACCTGGTTCCAACCCATATGCGGGACTTTGAGCTTTTCTCCCTGATCGCCTTGACTGAGAGGGCTGGAAAAGCGCACGACCTTGCCGGGAAGCACGCCCAGTCCCGGAGTATCCCCTTCCTCACTGCGTTCGAACAACATTTGCAGGCCGATGCAAAGTCCCAGAAAAGGCTTGCTGCGCGCAGCCTCGAGCAACGGCGCGCGCAGTCCGCGTGCGTCCATTTCGCACATGCAATCCGGCATGGCACCCTGCCCGGGAAAGACTACCCGCTCGGCCGCAAGGATGGCAGCCGGGTCACTGGTGACGGCTATGACTTTCGCCGGCGCAACATGCTCCAGCGCCTTCGCTACCGAGCGCAAGTTGCCCATCCCGTAATCGACCACTGCGATATCAATCATGAGCCAGTGTTTGCGGCTTCGAAACGACTGCCTGCATACCCAACCAGTTCAGAGGCTTCCCTTGGTGGAAGGCAACGTGCCGCCGGCTCGCGCATCGAGTTCGACGGCCATGCGTAGCGCCCGGCCAAACGCCTTGAAGATGGTCTCGGCCTGATGGTGAGCGTTGCGACCTTTCAGGTTGTCGATGTGCAGCGTTACCAGTGCGTGATTTGCAAATCCCTGGAAAAACTCGTGCACGAGATCGACGTCGAATTCGCCGATCAGCCCGCGGGCGTAGTCGACCGAATATTCGAGCCCCGGCCGCCCTGAAAGGTCGATCACCACCCGCGACAACGCCTCGTCCAGCGGAATGTAGGCGTGACCGTAGCGGCGAACGCCCGTTTTGTCGCCAATAGCCTTGATAAAAGCCTGGCCGAACGTTATCCCGACATCCTCGACGGTATGGTGCGCATCGATGTGAAGATCGCCTTTGGCCTCGATCTCGAGGTCGACCATACCGTGGCGCGCAACCTGGTCGAGCATGTGGTCGAAGAATCCGACACCGGTTGCAAGCCTGGATTTGCCACTACCGTCGAGATTGAGCCGAACCTCGATCTGGGTTTCGAGAGTATTGCGGGTGACTTGGGCTTGGCGCATGGGATAACGGTCTGAAATTGGCCTTATCCTAACTCAATTACGACAATGCCGACGACGGCGAGGCAGCGGTCGACTCGTTGAGAATTTCACCTAGGGCTCCTACCAGCGCTTCGCACTGCGCATCCGTGCCGACGGTAATGCGCAGATACGGCGCAATCCTGGCCGGGTTGTGAAAATTTCTCACGAAGATGCCGTGCCCGCGCAAGCGGGCGGCCAACTCGGCACCCGTGCGCCCGGCATGGCGAACAAACACAAAGTTTGCAGTCGAGGGGACAACGTCGAAATCCAATTTCACGAGCCCGGCAACCAGACGTTCACGACTTTCGACGACTCTGCGCCAGGTTTCCTCGTAGTAAGGCTCATCCTCGATCGCGGCGACGGCACCTGCCTGGGCGAAACGATCCAGCGGATAGGAGTTGAAGCTGTCCTTGACCCGGTTCAGCGCTTCGATCAGGTCCGGGTGACCTATCGCATAACCCACTCGCAGTCCAGCGAGCGAACGCGACTTGGACAGGGTATGCGTCACCAGCAGATTGGGATAACGCAACACCAGCGGCACGACAGATACGCCGCCGAAATTCACATACGCCTCATCGATCACCACCACGGAGCCGGCGTTCGCTTGCAACAGCCTTTCGATTTCCGCCTCGGCAAGCAGGCGCGCGGTCGGGGCGTTGGGATTCGGAAAGACAATCCCGCCATTCGCTTGCAGGTAGTCGTCGACATCGATCTCCAAGGAATCGGTCAGCGGAATCTCCCGGTACTCGATGCCGTACAGACGGCAATACACCGGATAGAAGCTGTAGGTGATGTCCGGAAACAGGGCTGGTGCCTCGTGCTTGAGCAACGCTTGAAAGGTGTGCGCCAAGACCTCGTCCGAACCATTGCCCACGAATACGTATGCCGCTGGCACCTCATGGCGCATGGCGATCGCCTGCCTCAGCCGTTCGCTGACAGGATCGGGATACAGCCGCAGGGAATCGCCCACTTCGGCACGCAGTGCCTCCAGCACTCGCGGGCTGGGGCCATAGGGATTCTCGTTGGTGTTGAGCTTGACCAGGTTGGGCAACTTGGGCTGCTCTCCCGGAACATAGGGTGTCAGTCCCTCAACGACGGCACTCCAGAAGCGGCTCATCGATGGATCCGGTACTGAGCGGATCTTGCGTGCGCGGGAAGCCCCTCGCCGCCGGCCAATTCGGCCGCGATAAGGCCGAGCTTGCGTGCGCCTTCGGGTGAGACTTCGATCAAGCTGGTGCGCTTTTGAAAATCATAAACGCCCAGCGGCGATGAAAAACGCGCGGTGCGCGAAGTCGGCAGCACGTGATTCGGCCCGGCGCAGTAGTCGCCCAATGCTTCAGACGTATAGCGGCCAAGGAACACGGCGCCGGCATGGCGGATTTTCTCAGCCCAGCGTTGCGGCTCTTCTACGGACAGTTCCAGGTGCTCCGGTGCGATGCGGTCAGCGATCGCGCAAGCCTCTTCCAGGTCGCGGGTTTCGATCAATGCGCCGCGCCCGTTCAGCGAAGCCGTGATTACGCTGGCACGCGGCATATCCTTGATTTGGCGATCGATGCTGGCGGCAACCTTTTCGATGAACCCCACCTCCGGACAGAGCAGGATCGCCTGCGCCATCTCGTCATGCTCGGCTTGCGAAAAAAGATCCATCGCAATCCAATCCGGATCGGTTCTGCCGTCGCAGATCACCAGGATCTCGGAGGGTCCCGCCACCATGTCGATGCCAACCACACCGAATACGCGGCGTTTCGCAGCAGCAACATAAGCGTTGCCGGGGCCGACGATCTTGTCCACTTGCGCAATGGTTTGGGTGCCGTAAGCCAGTGCCGCCACCGCCTGCGCGCCACCGATGGTGAATACCCGATCCACGCCAGCGATACTGGCCGCCGCCAATACCAAATCGTTGCGTTCACCGCGAGGGGTCGGCACCACCATGATGATTTCGGATACACCCGCGACCTTTGCCGGCAATGTGTTCATCAACGCGGTGGACGGATAAGCCGCCTTTCCGCCAGGGACATACACGCCGACACGATCCAGGGGCGTGACTTTCTGTCCCAGCGTGGTGCCGTCGGATTCCGTGTATTGCCAGGACACCAGCGGCTGGCGTTCGTGATAGCCGCGAATGCGCGCGGCCGCCTGTTCGAGTGCGTCCCGTCGGGCTGGGGACAGGCCGGCGAGCGCCCGGTCGAGTTCGTTCCGCGGAATTTCGAGCGCGGCGAGCGATTCTGCCTCGATCTGGTCAAACCTGTTCGTGTATTCGAGAACTGCCTCATCACCGCGCGACCGTACATCCCGCAAAATCGCCTCGACGGTGCGCTCGATGCGCTCATCCTGGTGGCTTTCGAAAGCCAGCAACTTCGTGAGCTTCGCTTCAAAACCCGATTCACGGGTCGACAGGCGCGCGATCCGGGTCATGCCGGTTCCTTCAGCGTCGCCGCACGAAATGCGTCGATCACCGGCTGAATCTGCAGACGTTTGAGCTTGAGAGCGGCCTGGTTGACGATCAACCGTGCGCTGATCGGCATGATCTCCTCGACCGCCTTCAGTTGGTTTGCACGCAGCGTATTGCCGCTGGAGACCAGATCGACGATGACATCAGCCAGTCCGACCAGAGGCGCAAGTTCCATGGACCCGTAAAGTTTGATCAGATCGACGTGCACACCCTTTGCCGCGAAGTGTTCGCGCGCCGTCTTGAGATATTTGGTTGCGACACGCAGCCGGGCGCCCTGACGCACGGCAGCTTCGTAGTCGAAGCGCTCGGGCACCGCCACCATCATGCGGCATTTCGCGATGCCGAGATCGAGAGGCTGGTAGAGCCCCGTTCCGCCGTGCTCGAGCAACACGTCCTTGCCCGCTATGCCAATGTCCGCGGCACCGTACTGCACATAGGTCGGTACATCGGAAGCCCGCACGATGATGACGCTCACGTCGCCGCGATTGGTCGGGATGATCAGCTTGCGCGAAGTCTCCGGATCTTCGGACGCGACGATGCCGGCCGCCTTCAGCAGCGGCGCGGTCTCTTCGAAAATGCGTCCCTTCGACAGGGCGATTTTGATGCTCATGAGCGTCGTCAAAATCCGTCGTTGCCCTCTAGTGGGCGCGCTTGATGCGTGCACCGAGCTGATTGAGTTTCTCTTCGATGCATTCGTAGCCGCGGTCGAGATGGTAGACCCGGTCCACCAGCGTCTCGCCTTTCGCTACCAGCCCGGCGAGCACCAGGCTCGCCGATGCGCGCAAATCGGTGGCCATGACATTGGCGCCTTGCAAACCGCTAACTCCCCGCACAATCGCCGTGTTTCCCTCCACTTCGATATCTGCTCCCAGCCGGCGCAATTCCTGCACATGCATGAATCGATTTTCGAAGATCGTCTCGGTTACCACCGCGGTGCCCTGAGCCACGCTGTTAAGCGCCATGAACTGAGCCTGCATGTCGGTCGGAAAGGCGGGGTAAGGCGCCGTGCGCAAGCTAACGGACTTGAGAGCCCCGTTGGTCGACAATCGTATCCAGTCGTGGCCATGTTCGACTTGCGCCCCGGCTTCTTGCAGCTTGCCAATTACGGCGTCGAGGATATTCGCGCGCGTGCCTTTAAGCTTGATTTCCCCGCCCGTCGCGGCAGCGGCGCAGAGAAATGTTCCGATCTCGATCCGGTCCGGCATGACCCGATGAGTTGCACCTTGCAGTTCCCGGACACCTTCGATCGTTATTACATCGCTGCCAGCACCCCTTACCCGGGCGCCCATTGCGTTCAGGCATTCTGCAAGGTCAATGACTTCCGGTTCGCGTGCCGCATTTTCGAGTACCGTCACGCCGTCGGCCAACACCGCCGCCATCATCAGATTTTCGGTACCCGTCACCGTCACCAGATCCAGAACGATGTGCGCACCCTTGAGCCGTCCGGCACGAGCAAGGATATAACCTTGCTCGATGTCGATCTGCGCTCCCATCGCTTGCAGGCCCTTGATATGTAGATCAACCGGCCGCTGGCCGATCGCGCAACCGCCCGGCAACGACACCCGCGCTTCGCCGAAACGCGCAATCATGGGCCCGAGCACCAGAATCGATGCGCGCATGGTCTTTACCAGTTCATAGGGCGCCGACAGGTTATGCAGCTTCGCCGCCGTCAGCCCGACGCCAAGCTTTTCGTCGAGCGAAACTTCCACGCCCATCTGCGCCAGCAGATTCAGCATGGTGGTCACATCGCGCAGGTGAGGAACGTTCTGCAGCCTGAGCGTGCCGGGAGTAAGGAGCGAGGCGCAAAGAATGGGCAGAGCGGCATTCTTGGCGCCGGAAATGCGCACTTCCCCGGTCAGCGGCACGCCGCCATGGATGACGAGTTTGTCCACGTGGCGCGTACGGCTAGTGAGCGGCCCAGTCTTCCGGCGTGAAGGTTTTCATCGATAACGCGTGAATCTCTTCGCGCATGCGATCCCCCAGCGCCCGATAGACGACCTGATGCTGCTGGACCCGTGACTTGCCCCGGAACTCGGAACTGACGATCACAGCCTCGAAATGATGGCCGTCGCCGGTCACGTCTACGTGATCGCACACAAGGTTTTGCTGGATGTAGGACTTGACCTGTTCGGGGGTGATCATAAAACAACTTCCGTCAATTGCGCAGCTTGTAGCCGCGTTTGAGCAGCGACAAGGTGGCGAATGATAAAGCCAAAAGGCAACCGCCCACAATCGCGAAGCTGAGCTTGGGCGAAACGTCCGATACGCCGAAGAAGCCGTAGCGAAAGCCATCGATCATGTAGAAAAACGGATTGAAGTGCGAAACCTCCTGCCAGAAAGGCGGCAGGGAATGTATCGAGTAGAACACGCCCGACAGAAAGGTCAGCGGAATGATGATGAAGTTCTGGAAGGCGGCAAGCTGGTCGAACTTATCGGCCCAGATGCCCGCGACAATGCCGAGCGTGCCAAGCAGTCCCGAACCCAACAGTGCAAACAACAACACCCAGAGCGGACTTTGCATCGGAACGGGGACAAAAATCGAGGTGATGGCGAATACGCCGAACCCGACCACGACACCGCGCACGGCAGAGGCCAGAACATAGGCTGAAAAGAATTCGAAGTGCGACAGCGGGGGCAGCAGAATAAAAATAATGTTGCCCGTGATCTTCGACTGGATCAGGCTGGAGGAACTGTTGGCAAAGGAATTTTGCAGTAGCGACATCATGGCCAACCCCGGCACGAGGAAGGCGGTATAACGCACGCCCGGATAGACCTGCACATGCTCTTCCAGCACATGGGAAAAAATCAGCAGATACAGCAACGCCGTGAGCACCGGGGCCAGGATGGTCTGGAAACTGACTTTCCAGAATCGCGTGATCTCCTTGCGAAACAGCGTGGAGAAGCCGGCTATCGGTACGGACTTGGGCATGGCTCAATCTCTACGCATGATCTCGACGAAGACCTCCTCAAGATCGGGCTGTTCCAGTTCCATGAACGCCACCACGAGACCGTTTTTCCGGAGTTCACCGAGCACGGTTTCGACCTCCGCGTAGTCCCGCAGCGCAAGCAGGTATTCCCCGTTCGTTGGGGCCGTCGCCATCATTGGCACGAGTGACTCCGGCAGAAGTCCGTGCGCCAGCCTTAGTCGCAACTGGGTGCCGGAATAACCTTTGAGCAGATTATGCGTGGAATCAAGCGCGACCAGTTTGCCCTGCTTGAGCATGCCCACGCGGCTACAGAGTGCTTCTGCTTCGTCGAGGTAGTGTGTGGTCAGCACAATGGTATGGCCATCGCCATTCAACTGGCGGATGAATTGCCATAATCCCTGGCGCAACTCGACGTCCACCCCTGCGGTCGGCTCGTCGAGGATGATGACCGGCGGCTTGTGCACCAGCGCCTGAGCCACCAGAACACGCCTTTTCATGCCCCCCGACAGTGCGCGCATGTTGAAATCGGCCCGATTCGTCAGATCGAGCCGGGCCATGACTTCGTCGATCCAGTCGTCATTGCGGCCAAGTCCGAAATAGCCCGATTGGAACTGCAGCGTCTCGCGCACCGTGAAAAAAGGGTCGAACACGAGTTCCTGAGGCACGACACCGAGGGATCGCCGCGCACCGCGGTAATCGGCCGCCACATCGTGGCCCATCACCTTGAGACTGCCGGCGTCCGCGCGGGCCAGGCCGGCGAGAATGCTGATCAGCGTGGTCTTGCCCGCGCCATTGGGGCCAAGCAGCGCAAAAAATTCGCCCTCCTGGATGTCGAGACTGATGTCGGCGAGCGCCCGTACTCTCCCATAGGCCTTGGAGACCCCACTTATCTCGATGGCAGGCTGCACGGCAAACGGGGAGGGCGCTGCTTCGTCGGGTTATCGGAAATGGCTAGTCGGCCGCAACCGGAATCAGGTCGACGACGCCGTAAAGATCCGCCAGGCTCTGCAAATCATGGCCCAAGTTCGCAAAAGCGATCTGCCTGCCGCTGCCGCTGAAACGCCGGGTCCATTCCAGCAGCAGGCTCAATACTGACGAATCGGCGCGGATCACCCCTGCGAGGTCAACGATCACCCTGTCGCCATCGAAAGCGGTGCCTTCTGCGATCAAGGCCCCGACGTTGTCGAGCGTGACCGGGCCATGGATCAAATAGCGATTTCCCTGCTTGACGATCATTTATTGGACGCCGGCGGTGTTTTGCCGCTGTTTTTGTCGACCAGACTCTTGATCAGTCCGTCGATTCCACCGTTCTGGATCTCTTGGGCGAACAGATTGCGATAGTTGATGATCAGGCTGGCGCCGGCCACGCGTATGTCGTAGACCTTCCAGCCTCCCGCCGTATTGCCCATATCGTAGTCGACCCCCATCGGTGGGGCGCCTCCGGGCAACTTGATCAGCGTCTGCACGGTTGTTTCAGTATCCGCGGGATTCATCTTGTACGGTCGGAATTCGACTGCAATCCCGGTGTAAGCAGTAAACGCGGCCGAATAGGAACGCACCAGCAACGCACGAAATTCCTTGACCAGTGTTTCGCGCTGCGCCGGCGACGCGTCGCGCCAGGGGCGGCCTACCGCGAGGCGCGTCATGCGTTCGAAATCAAAATGCGGTGCGACTTTTTCCTCGATCAGTTGCACTATTCTTGCCACATTGCCCGCCCGAATGTCCTTGTCGCTGCGCACGACATTCAACACTTCTTCGGTCGTCTTGCGCACCAGCACATCCGGCGGAACTTCCTCGGCTCTCGTGGAGATGGCAGTTGAACACGCCATCAACAATGCGATAAGCCATCGCCCTATCACTTCCTGACTTCCTCTTTGCATGGGCATTGTCCTGGTTGAATCCGCATTTATCATTATTTGCCGGCGCCGGATTCGGCAGCTTTGCCGTAAAGAAACTGGCCGATCACTTTTTCCAGCACGATCGCCGACTGCGTAATCTTCAGGCGGTCGCCATCCTTGAGATTTTGCTCGTCCCCCCCGCCATCCATGCCGACATATTGCTCGCCGAGCAGGCCCGCGGTCAGTATGGACGCCGATGAGTCCTTCGGAAACGGATAACGCTTGTCAATTCGCAGTGCAACATTGGCACGAAAGGTCCGCGTATCGAGGGAAATTCCTTCTACCCGGCCGACCACTACACCCGCACTTTTCACTGGGGCGCGCACCTTCAAGCCCCCGATGTTGTCGAATTCCGCGATAACCCGGTAACCGTCGGACACACTCACGCCGCTCGCGTTCCCGACCTTCAGCGCCAAAACGAACAGTGCCGCCACGCCAGCGGTCACAAAAATTCCAACCCATAGGTCCAGTGTGGTCCGCTGCATGATTCAGACTCCTGTAAACATAAACGCGGTCAACACGAAATCCAGTGCCAGTACCGCAAGGGCGGAGGTAACAACCGTCCGCGTTACTGCGTGCGATACGCCTTCCGCGGTCGGCGGCGCATCATAACCTTCGAACAAGGCAATGGCCGTAACTGCGGCGCCGAATACGATGCTCTTGATCACCCCATTCAAGATATCATCGCGCAGATCGACGCTCGATTGCATTTGCGACCAGAACGCTCCGGAATCGACGCCGATGATGACGACGGTGATCAGATAGCCACCAAATATCCCCATCACGCTGAAGATTGCCGCAAGCAGCGGCATCGACAGAAAACCGCCCCAGAACATCGGACTTATTACTCGCGCAAACGGGTCGACTGCCATCATTTCCATGGCCGACAATTGTTCGGTTGATTTCATGATGCCGAGTTCCGCGGTCATCGCCGACCCCGCGCGACTGGCAAACAGCAGCGCCGCAACGACTGGCCCCAGTTCTCGCACCAGTGCCAGCGCAACCAGGGTGCCGACTGCCTCTGCGGAGCCGTAGCGTTTCAGTGTTTCGTAACCCTGCAGACCGAGCACCAAGCCGACGAACAGGCCCGATACGATGATGATGATGAGGGAAAGCACGCCCGCGAAGTGGAGTTCATCGATGGTCAGATGAAACCGTCGAAACGACAGACCTGAGCGCAGCATCACCAGCCCCATGAAGCGGGTTGCGGAACCCATGCGCCATACCGCATTGATCGTGCGGCGGCCGACGAGCCGTAATCCGCCGGAAAGGGATCTCAACATGTCAGCGGCCGAACCCCAGATCCTCGCCATAGGCTGGCGCGCCGTAGTGGAAGGGCACCGGTCCATCCGACTCTCCATGAACGAATTGATGCACGAAGGGTTCCGTGGACTCAGCTACCTGTCGGGGAGTTCCCTCCGCGACGACATGGCCGCCGGATAAAAAGTAAACATAGTCCACGATCTTCAAGGATTCCTGAACATCGTGGGTGACGACGATCGACGTCGCGCCGAGCGCATCATTCAACCGGCGGATCAAATTGCCGATGATGCCGACCGAAATCGGGTCCAGGCCGGTAAACGGCTCGTCATACATGATCAGCATAGGATCGAGTGCAATCGCGCGTGCAAGCGCCACGCGCCTCGCCATCCCGCCGGACAATTCGGCGGGCTTGAGCGCCTGGGCGCCGCGCAATCCGACTGCATGAAGTTTCATCAGGACAAGATCGCGGATCATCGATTCCGGAAGGTCGGTGTGTTCGCGCAGGGGAAACGCAACGTTGTCAAACGCACTCAAGTCGGTAAACAGGGCGCCGAACTGAAACAGCATGCCCATCTTCCGGCGCATGGCATAAAGCTGCGTGTGCGACATGTCGTGAATGGGGCTGGCATCCACCCGCACTTCACCGCGATCCGATTTTAGCTGGCCGCCGATCAACCGCAGCAACGTGGTCTTGCCGGTACCGCTCCCGCCCATGATCGCGATGACTTTCCCGCGTGGGAAAACCATGTCCACTCCCTGGAGGATGGGGCGCCGATCATATGAAAATTCGACGCGCGAGAATTCGACGAGGTTATCGGAAGGCACGTAAAAAATCGGGTGGCGAAATCAGGGCTGCATTGTAACGGAGAGCGGCATTCATCGCCGTACCGCGCAATTTTCGGTTGGACCCGCATGCAAGCGTCTGGGTTACCTTGCCCGGGAAACAGAATAGGCGGCGCTTCTACCTCGCAGGTCACCTAAACCTATGAACAATCAAGCCCTTCTGGCACAATAGCGCGACGCCGCCGCATCCTTGCCGGCCATCGGACAAATGGATACACAGAGCGCATCGAAACCGGAACTGCTGATCGTCGACGATGACCCGCTTATCATCGACACGTTGAGTTTCGTGCTCGGCAAGGACTATAACGTCAGGGCGGCCACCTCCAGAACTCAGGTGAAGAGTCTGCTTCGGCAGCTCGATGCCGCGCCGGAACTGGCCCTGGTGGATTTGGGCCTGCCACCGACGCCGCATCGTCCGGACGAAGGCTTCCAATTGATCACCGATCTGCTGGCCCATTCCCCGTCGATCAAAATCCTGGTTCTGTCCGGACAGAACGACGAAGCCAATGCCCGCTATGCCCGCACGCTGGGCGCGGTTGAGTTCATTTCCAAGCCGTGCGAGCCGGATGTACTCAAAGCGATGCTCGCCAAGGCAAGACGCATGGCCGAGGTGGAGCAGTCATCCGCCAAAGCGGATACCGGGCTCATCGGCGGAGGCTTTGCGATAACGAAGCTGCATCAGCAGATAGCACAGTATGCGACGGCCCCGTTCCCCGTGCTGATCGAAGGCGAATCCGGCAGCGGCAAGGAGCTCGTTGCGCAATCGCTGCACCGGCAAGGCCCGCGGGCCGGGAAGCCCTATCTCGCACTCAATTGTGCCGCCATTTCGCCGTCGTTGGTCGAGCCAACGCTTTTTGGTTACGTGAAGGGTGCGTTCACCGGCGCCAGTTCCTCGCGCTCTGGTTATTTCGAGGATGCGCACGAGGGAACGCTGTTTCTCGACGAAATCGGCGAGTTACCGCTCGAGTTGCAGGCGAAATTGCTGCGAGTGCTGGAAAATGGCGAATATCAGCGCGTCGGCGAAACGCAAAGCCGGGTCTCCAATGCACGGGTCATTGCCGCGACCAATCGTGATCTGCGCAGGGAAGTGCGTTCAGGGCGTTTTCGCGCGGATCTCTATCATCGGCTCTCGGTGTTCTCGATATCGGTGCCCTCGTTGCGCGATCTCGGCGAAGACAAGGTAAGGCTGCTCGAGCACTACTCTGCACTCTATGCGCGTCAGAGCAATGTACAGCCATTCAAACTCGATCACAAATCCCTCGAGCTGTGGATGCAATACGGCTTTCCCGGGAATGTGCGCGAGTTGCGCAACATCGTCATCAGGCTTGGCACCAAATACCCCAGCGAAACGATCAATAGCGAGCAGCTACTGGGCGAGCTCGACTGGGAAGACCCGATGTCGACACAATCCGAGGTCGGCCAAGTCAAGGACTTCAAGACCTCCGTGGAGGTGGCCCGCAAACATTTGCAGACCAAGAAGGGTTTTCTCCTGGACGAGGCGCTTCGCGATCTGGAAAGAAGCTATGTTGAAGCAGCCCTGGATATCACACGGGGCAATCTGAGCCAGGCGGCGAAATTGCTGGGAATTCATCGCACGACCCTGTATAGCCGCATGCAGAACTACGCTCCTGGCATGGAGGAGGGGACCTGATGTACTACGAGTTCTTCGGTCTTAGCCATGCCCCTTTCAAGATCACACCCGATACCGATGTATTCTTCGAGGGCGGCAATCGCGGTGCGATCCTGGAAGCCTTGATCTATGCGATCACGCACGGCGAAGGCATCATCAAAGTGACAGGCGAGGTGGGCAGCGGCAAAACGATGCTATGTCGCGTTCTGCAAACGCGCCTGCCGCAGAATGTGGAGACGGTCTATTTGGCCAATCCGAGCGTATCTCCGGAGGAAATTCTCCATGCAATCGCCTTCGAAATGCAATTGCGCGTACCGAAGGATGCGAGCCACCTGGAAGTCATGCACGCGCTGAACGATTACTTGGTCGAGCGCCATAGCCAGCAACGCCAGGTCGTCGTCTTCGTGGAGGAATCCCAGGGCATGCCGATTTCCACGCTGGAAGAAATCCGGTTGCTCTCCAACCTGGAAACCAAGCAGCATAAATTGCTGCAGATCTTGTTGTTTGGACAGCCCGAGCTGGATGAAAACCTGCGGCAGCAAAACATACGGCAATTGCGCGAGCGTATTACACACAGCTTCAACCTCATGCCGCTCGATGACGAAGATGTCAGGGCATACCTGACTTTTCGCCTGCAAGCGGCCGGATATCACGGGCCTGATTTATTCAATCGGAGAGTGATCACTTACATGACCCGAGCCTGCGACGGCTTGACGAGGCGTCTCAATCTCGTTGCCGACAAAGCGCTCCTAGCCGCTTTTGCCGAAGGCACGCACAACGTCAGTTTGAATCACGTCAAAGCCGCGGTGCGCGACAGTGAATTCAGCAACGTCGAACCACCGCGAGGACATGCGCCCGTTACCTACGCTTTAGCAGGGCTGGCGCTGGGAGGCATGCTCGGCATTGCCGCCTTTGCGACCTATCAGGCATTTACCGCACCCAAGGCTCAAGTCGTGCCAACAGCGGCTGCCCCTGCTCAAGTTTCGCAAGCAGCGCCGGAGGCAATCGTCGTGGCGAATGCCCCGGCCGTTCCTGCAACTCCTGGCCCAGCAACTGGAGCACCTCCAGAGACAAGCGCGCCTCCCGACGTGCTGGAACAGCGCTTGCTCGCAACCGACCAGTGGCTTGGTGAGCAGAACGGGGGCTTCTACAGCATTCAGTTGCTCGGTTCAGACGACCCTGAACTCCTAAGAGAGTATTTCAAAACAATCGCTAAATATCTTGAAATAGAAAAGGTTTATGTGTACCGTACCACTGCGAATCGGCACCCTTCCCTGACCGTTTTGTATGGGACTTTCGCAAACCGGTATGAGGTCACGCGGACGCTGCAGAATCTGCCGGACGAGTTGAAATTCAACCGGCCTTATTACCGGACTATCCAGGGCATCCGCTCTGAAATCGCCCGCCAAAGGTCATAGAAGCCGGCGTATCGGTGCTTGGGGAATGAGGCGGGAGTTTTGTGCCTAGTAAAGTACGAAAAACTTTGACGGGTCCGAGAATGCTCATTCAAGGGGGAAAATCCGCTTCACGCGCGGGCGTGGAGTTGTTTTCTGTGGCGTTTGCCAGGCGCCACATGCTGCCAGCCGACGTCGTGGCGGCAGTCATTTCCTTACTTGCCCTGTCCGTCGGCGGCTGTGCAACCTACCAGCCGACCGTTCCCCCTTCGAAAGGCCATATCAACGCCGACCAGTTTCCGGCGAAGGCGGCGGATGAAAAGATCCTGCCACCGGTTACCACCAGCAATTTCGTCCCTCTCCCCAAGCCGCAAGTCAAAGCCCCGACGTACAGCGTTGTGGTCAACGAAGTGCCGGTAAAGGAGTTGCTTTTCGCTCTGTCACGGGATACCCGGCAGAACATCGATGTACACCCGTCCATACAGGGTCTGGTGTCGTTGAACGCAATTGACGAAACCCTGCCGGCCATCCTCGAACGCGTCGCGCAACAGGTAAACATCCGTTATCGCACCGAAGGCAAGACCATCCTGGTGCTCCCGGATTCCCCGTATTTCCGGACCTACAAGGTCAATTACGTGAACATGAGCCGCGATACGGCGTCGAGCATCGGCGTAAGCGGCGAGATCAGCGGCTCGACGGTTGGCGGTGGCGGCCAGTCGGGAGGTGCACAGGGACAAGTCGCCGGCGGTACCTCGAACACCAAGGTGGACACCAAGTCCGTCAACAATTTCTGGGACGTCCTGCGGCAGAACATCGAAGCGATTTTGTCCGCCAGCAAAGCGATTTCGCAATCCGCCGACCAGCGGGCTGCACGTGCCGAATCCGAACGCGCGGCCAAGGAAGAACGGATTGCTCAGGCTGAAGCCGTATCGCGCGCGGGCGGAAATGCGGCTTCGTTGTTCACCACCGCTTTCGGCACCGGCTCAATTGCACCGACGGATACCAAGAATGAAATCGTTGTAAATGCGGTGACGGGTACAGTATCGGTATTGGGCACGGAAAAGCAGCAGGTGCTAATACAGCAATATCTGGACAGCGTCGGCTCGGCGTCACAGCGGCAGGTGCTGATCGAAGCCACCATCGTCGAGGTGAAGCTCTCCAACAACTATCAGGCCGGCGTGGACTGGAGCCGACTGGCCGCTTCGATCGGCAATGGCGCCTCGTTCACGCAGCAATTGATCGGCGCGCCACCGACGGGGGCTCCCAACGGCCTGACGATCGGCTACACGAATCCGAACTCCCGCGTGGGCGACGTCAGTGCGACCATCCGCTTGCTCGAGCAGTTCGGCAACACAAGGGTGTTATCGAGCCCGAAGCTCATGGCGCTCAACAACCAAACCGCGCTGTTGAAAGTGGTGGACAACGTCGTCTACTTCAATATCGAGGCGCAGACCAATACCAACCAAACCACCTCCACCACCACTTTCACCACAACCGCGAAGACGGTTCCGGTAGGACTGGTGATGAGCGTGCTGCCGCAGGTTACAGATTCAGGAACGGTAAATCTGACGGTCAGACCGACGATTTCGCGGATTTCGGGCACGGTTCAGGATCCTAATCCTTCACTGCGGGCTCAGTTCACCGCTACGGGAGTCCAGACCTCCCCTGCGATACCAAACCTGATCCCGCAGGTCCAGGTTCGGGAAATGGAATCTGTGCTGCAGGCAGGCAGCGGCCAGACCATCATTCTGGGCGGGCTGATGCAGGATGACGTGCGGCGCGACCGCGATGCCGTGCCCGGTCTGGGGCGGCTGCCCTCCCCGGCGAGCGACGTCTTCAGTTTCCGCGACGAAGCAGTGAGCAAGACCGAGCTGGTGATCTTCCTCAAGCCGACCGTAATCAGCAACCCGTCGTTGGATAGTGACGAGCTCAAGTTTTTCCGCCGTTTCCTGCCGACGATCGATCCGAGCGGCAAAACGCCATGAGCTTGTTGCTCCAAGCCCTGCAGAAAGCCGCAAAGAGCCGCGAAGAAGGCGAGGTCGATCTTTCGGTCGACGCATTGGCGATGGCGGACGAATTAGCGCTGGAACCGACGCTGTCGGCGCCGCGTACCCACCAGGATTCTCCCGAATCGCCCACCTCCGCGCAGGCCGCAACCGTGGTGCAGGCTGGGAGCGTGCCGGCATTCGATGCGCTCGATTACGCGCGCGAGCACTACATGCTGAGCCTTATCAGCATCGCGATTCTATTGGCCGCGGGATACGGGACTTATGTCTACCTGCAAGTGAGCCAGCCGTTTCGCCATTCGACGCCGGCGCCGTCACCGTTGGCAGCACCCACCGCCCAAGCGCCTCCCGTGAATGCGCCGCCACTATCGGCAAATGCAAAGATCAGCGGAATGCCGGGGAGCACGACCACGCCCGTTACCAGTGCCGGAGCAAGTGCCGCTGCCATGGCCACCGAACGGGCTGCTGCTGCCCCAGACCAGCGCACTCCGCCCGCATCACCTTCAATCCTTGACGAACCGGCTGCCAAAGCGGCGGTGGCCAGGGAATCGACGGCCACCAAGCCTTTCCCCGGCGCGGCGACAAAACTGCGTCGCCGGCCCGAGTCGGCACCGCTCGCAGATGCAAGCGATTCGATCGAGACCGTCGTAATCCCGACCTTGCAGTCCAAGCCCTCGGGAGATATTTCGGTGCGTCGTGACGCGGCCAGCGTAGCGCCGATCAGTCCGACGCTGATGAAAGCCTACGAAGCTCTGCAAAGCGGGGACCATGCGCGCGCCAAAGGGCTGTACGAACAAGTCCTGCAGGCCGAGCCGCGCAATATTGATGCCTTGCTCGGATTAGGAGTGATAGCGCTGAATGAAGGTCACATCGACGATGCCAGTCGGTACTATCAGCGGGTGTTGGAGTTGGATCCGCGCAATTCTTATGCGCAGGCGGGCTTGATCTCGATTGTCGGCGGCGCGGATCTGCAGGCCAGCGAATTCCGACTGAAACAATTGATTGCACGCGATCCATCCGCGTTCCTCTATTTCTCCCTGGGCAATCTCTACGCCGAACAGGGGCAGTGGCCTTCCGCGCAGCAGACCTATTTTCAGGCCTATCAGATGCAACAGGACAATCCGGATTACGCGTTCAACCTGGCCATCGGCCTGGAGCATCTCGGCCAGAATCGGCTTGCGCTCGATTACTACCGCAAAGCCTTGGATCTGTCCTTCAAGAAAGGCCACGCCAACTTCGATCAAAGCCTCGTCATCCAGCGCGTCGGGCAGCTTTCCACTCGCGTAGAGCAGTGAGCTAGCGCCGATGTCCGAGCAGCGCAAGAAGCTTCGTCTGGGAGAGTTGCTGGTTCAGCAGGGCCTGATCACCCACGATCAGTTGCGCATCGCGCTCACCGAGCAGAAATCCCAGAACATGCCGATCGGGCGGCTTCTGGTCAGACTCGGATTCGTCACCGAAGCGGTCATCCGCGACATCATGGCGCGGACCATCGGCCAGGAAAGTATCGATCTTTCCCAAGTGCTGGTGGACGCCGAAGCGCTCAAACTGGTTCCGCAGGAGTTTGCCCGGCGTCATCGCCTGCTTCCAATCGCCTATGACGCCGATCAGAATCTGCTGATAGTGGCGATCACCGAAGTGTTCAACGTCGTCGCTTTGGATCAGTTGCGTGCCACGCTTGGACACAACATCCAGATGAAGACGGTGCTCGCCGGTCAGGCGCAGCTCGACGAATTCATCGACCAATTCTACGGCCACGAGCTTTCCGTCGACGGCATCCTGCGGGAGATCGAAACCGGCGAAATCGATTATCAGAGCCTGCAGCAAGCGGGTTTGGACGAGTACACCCAGCCGATCGTCCGGCTGGTCGGTGCGCTGCTGGTCGATGCTGTCAAGCGCGGCGCTTCGGACATTCACTTCGAGCCGGAATTCGCCTTTCTGCGTATCCGCTACCGCATCGACGGCGTACTGGAACAGATACGCAGCCTGCACAAAAACTACTGGCCGGGCATCGCCGTCAGGATCAAAGTCATCAGCGGAATGAACATAGCCGAAACGCGCGCGCCGCAGGACGGGCGTCTTTCGCTCAACCTCAACGGGCGGCCGGTGGATTTCCGCGTGTCCTCTCAGCCCACGATCTGGGGCGAGAACATCGTACTGCGCGTACTCGACCGCGAAAAATCGATCATCAGTCTGGAGCATATGAAGCTGCCCAAGCCGGTGATGGCGAAACTGAACCTCATGCTCGCCCGCCCTGAAGGCATTCTGGTTTTGACAGGCCCGACCGGGAGCGGCAAGACAACGACGCTTTATTCACTGCTCGCCAAGCTCAACGTCGAATCCGTGAACATCATGACACTGGAGGATCCGGTTGAATATCCGGTGGCGATGATGCGGCAGACTTCTGTCTCCGAAATGGCAAAGATAGATTTTGCCAACGGCATTCGCTCGATCATGCGCCAGGACCCGGACATCATTCTCGTAGGCGAAGTCCGCGATCGTGAAACCGCCGAAATGGCATTCCGTGCAGCCATGACCGGCCATCAGGTATTTACAACCCTGCACACCAATTCGGCGCTCGGCGCCTTTCCGCGGTTGCTGGACATCGGCATCGCGCCCGACATCATGGCCGGCAACATTATCGGCATCATCGCGCAACGACTGGTCCGGGTGCTCTGCGCCTACTGCAAGGAAGCCTATACGCCCTCCGTGGAAGAACGACAGCTTCTCGGGCATGAGATCGACGGAGAATTCAAGGTTTTCCGGCCCGTGGGATGCAATCGTTGCAACAATCGAGGCTACCGCGGCCGCACCACGGTCATGGAGATCCTGCATATGGACGCCGACCTCGACGAACTTGTCGCGCGACGCGCAAGCCCGAGAGAAATGCGCGAGACTGCCTTTGCCAAGAACTTCCGTTCGCTAGCCGAGGAAGGCGTGGCGCGTGTAGTGGAAGGCACGACGAGCCTGGCGGAGGTAGCTCGCGCCATCGACCTGACAGGTCGTGCCAGATAGAGCGCAACATCAGCAACAGTGCGCATGCCACGAGGGCATTCGCAACGTAAACGGTTAGAGCACACCCAGGCAACCAATGGCCGCATATCAGTACAAGGCAATCGATCGGACCGGACGCCCGGCACGCGGCAAACTCGACGCAGCGAACGAGGTGGACCTCGAGTTGCGCCTGAAAAAAATGGGGCTCGACCTCATCATCGCACGGCCGGTGCGCAGTCAGGGTCCGTCGATTTCCGGCGGCAGCATTAAGCGCCAGGACCTGATCACTTTCTGCTTCGATCTGGAGCAGGTTACACGCGCCGGCATTCCGTTGATCGAGGGCCTGCGCGATTTGCGCGAAGGCATGGAGAATCCGCGCTTCCGCGAAATCCTGACATCGGTACTCGAAGATATCGAAGGCGGCAAGACGCTGTCTCAGGCGCTCGGCGGATTTCCGCGCGTCTTCAATACCGTATTCGTCAGTCTGATACGGGCCGGCGAACTTTCCGGCACTTTGACCGAAGTATTCGAGAATCTAGGGGCTACACTCAAATGGCAGGATGAATTGATTTCCCAGACCAGGCGCTTGCTGGTCTATCCGTCGCTGGTCTTCGTCGTCGTCACGGGTGTAATGGTCTTTCTGCTCTTGTATCTCGTCCCGCAGGTCACCCAATTGTTGAAAACCATGGGGCTGGCATTGCCGATTCAGACACGGATACTGATCTGGCTGTCGAACTTCACCGCCACGTGGTGGCCCGTGCTCCTGGTCTTACCGATCATAACCGCGGTCGTCATCACTTTCATGGTTCGCACCAGACCGCGGTCCCGCTACCTGTTCGACTACGCGATCCTGCATTTGCCCGTCACAGGGGAGATTCTGCAAAAGATCATTCTCGCCCGCTTCGCCAATTTTTTTGCACTGATGTATCGCTCGGGCATCACCATTCTGGAGGCCGTAAAGACAAGCGAGGACATTGTCGCAAACCGCGTGATCGCGGATGGCCTGCAACGCGCGGGACAGCAGATCAACGCCGGCGAAAGCATGTCTGAAGCGTTCCAGAATCTGGGCATGTTTCCTCCACTGGTGATCCGGATGCTCAGGGTGGGAGAAACCACGGGCGCGCTGGATACTGCGCTGATGAATGTAACTTATTTCTACAACCGCGACGTGCGGGATTCGGTCGACAAGGCTTTGAAGCTGCTTGAACCAACGCTGACGCTGGTCCTCGGTGGCATGCTGGCGCTGATCCTGTTCTCGGTATTGACGCCGGTGTACGATGTCATCGGAAAACTGAAACTCTAGCGCGATGGCGGCCAAACTCCTGCTCTGCGTATCGAACGACCAGGCCACGGTTGCCGTCTGGCGCCGGCGCCGCCTGCTGTCATGCACGCGTTTCGAGAATAACGAGGGAGGCTGGATCGCCTTCGGCAATTTTCTTCGCGGTGCCCATGGCCTGCCGATCCACATCATCGTGGATACCGTTGAGGAAGATTTCCGTTTCGAAACGCTACCGCACATCCGCGGTCGCGACCGGACGGAAATGGTCGGCCGCAAACTCAAACAGCTTTACCGCGCCACGCCGTATTACTCTTATGCACTGCAAGAAAGGGAGACTGGCAAGCGCCGCGACGACCGCTACCTTTTCGCGGCGCTGACAAATCCGGATCTGCTCATTCCCTGGCTGCGCGCAATCGAAGCCGCAGGCCTGCCCGTATCCGGAATCTATCCATTGGCTCTGGTCAGCGTTTCCCTGATCGATCGCCTGAAACTGAAACATCCCAATCTGCTGATCATCACCAAGGACAATGCCGGCCTGCGGCAAACCTTTTTCAAGAATCTGAAATTTCGAATCAGCCGGTTGACGCCGTTGCGTGGCGCCGCCGATGCAGCCGATCAGCACTACGCGGATGAAATCGGCAATACCCGGATGTATCTGGATGCGCTCACCGTTACGCACGTCGATGACACTTTGGAAATCGTCATTCTCGACCAGAACGGGTCGTTGTCGAGCTTGCCTTCGGCGATCATGCGGGGTCGTCCGAACGTGCAATGTCAGTATTTGGACATCAAAGACATTCACTCGCGTTTCGGCATTCCCGTCGCGGATCTTGAAGCGTCGACCGACGTCCTGCACCTTCACCTCCTCGGCGAGCAGGCGCCGACGCTCAATCTCGCCCCGCCCCACCTCACGCGCACGTACCAGCGCTTCGCCGCCGGGAGGTGGGTATACGCCGCCTCGGGAGCGACACTGGTCGGCGCCGTGATATGGAGCGGCGCGAACGTCTACCAGGCAATGGGCATAGACCAGAATGCCCTTGCCGTACAACAGCAGACCCGGGACTATCAGGTCAAATATCAGCAAGTCACGGCGGAATTCCCGGATGCACCCACGACCGCCGACAACCTGCGCCACACGGTCGAAATTGCAGAGCAGATTCGGACCGGACTGCGCACGCCGGAGACGATGTTCTCGATCGTCAGCCATGCGCTCGATGCTTCGCCCGACATCCAGCTTCAGCGCATCGAGTGGCACTACGGCGATTCGCTGGCATCCAAACCCGGTATGAAGCCGACTCAGACTTTGCCGACAGAACCCGGCAAGCTCATCCAGAGTGGTGTCGTGTACGGAGAAGTCACCCGTTTCGAAGGCGACTATCGCGCGGCAATGAACGCCATCAACAACTTCTTGCAACGGATAGCGCAAGACAACGCCGTCGCCGAGGTCAAGGCGCTGAAATTGCCTCTCGATGTGCGATCCGAGTCAGGATTGAACGGCAGTACGGCGGCTCTCCCGGGAAAGGAAACAGCCCAGTTCGAGATCGCCGTCGTGTTCAGGAACGGGGCCTAGATGAAGCTGTCATCGAAAGACTTCGGTGCGATGAAGATGCCGGCGATTGCGCTGACGATCGCCGTCGTCGCGTCTTTCGCGATGGTAGCGTTCACATCGAACCAGCGCACGCAATCCGAGAGGCAATACCGCGATCAGTTGACTGCCCTTCAGGAAGCGCGAACCCGCTATCGGCGCTCCGGCGACGAGCGTGAAACCGTGATGCACTACATTCAGGCCTATCGTCAGCTTGAAAAGATCGGCTTTGTCGGTGCCGAACAACGCCTCAACTGGGTGGAAAGCCTCCGCATAGCGAATGCACAGGCCGGTTTGTTCGGTGTGGATTACCAGATGACCGCACAGGCGCCGTTCCCATTCGTCGCCAAGGACAACCCGGTCAGCGAGCGGGTCAAGCATTCGCAGATGAAGCTCTCCTTCGGCGTGCTGCACGAAGCCGACCTGATGCGACTGTTCAACGCCCTCTCCGCACAACAACCGGGATTGTTTGCGCTGACTGGATGCTCACTGGACCGCGCCGCGCGACAGGGACCCCCTTTGCCGAGACAGGCCAACTTGACCGCCCAGTGCGATCTGTCATGGGTGACGATCGATCCTGGAAAGAGTGCGCAATGACACGGGGTCTGTTTTTTGTCCTTCTGCTTCTGACCGCGATCGCGTGGAGGTCGGTGCAAGCGGCCGAACCCATGGGACGGTTATTCTTTACCCCCGCGCAACGCAACAGCCTCGATGCCGGCAAAAAACTCAACGATGCAACCGCCGCGCCAATCCGGCGCGGCCCAGCAGCCGTGACCCTGAACGGCGTCGTCTTGCGCAGTGACGGCGAAAGCACGGTCTGGGTAAATGGACGGCCATCGAATCGCGGAGCATCTGCCAATGTTATCGCGACGCCGACTGCCGATCCTTCTTCCGCCCACGTGAAAGTCCCGGGATCAGCCACGAAGAAAATACGTGTGGGCCAGCATCTGGACACCAGGACCGGGGTCGTTCGCGAGAGCTATGCGCCGCGGCCGCGCGAAGCCGCTGCTCCAGCCAAAAACGCAGCCGATTCGCCGGTTCCTGGTGTCGCTGGGAACGTCGAAAACGAAGCACAGGCAACACGGAACCCTGCTGCTGGCAGCTCTGCCGGGCAACGGTGATTTTCTCAGCCCATGGCCCAGCTGCGCTCGCGCGCCTTCGCTTCCCACAGGATGATTGCGTCCCGACAGCGGTTCGATACACAACGCGGCATTTCGCTGATTTTAGTGCTGGTCATGATCGCGCTGGCAACCGGCACGCTGGCAGTGACACTGCTCAGTAGTTTCGGAACCAAGTTGCGCAGTGATCGCGTAACCGAGGCGGCACTGGCAAAGGCCAAGGAAGCCTTAATCGCCTATGCCGCTACCGACCCCAATCGTCCTGGCGAACTGCCATGTCCGGACACCAATAACAACGGTCAGATCGACATTGGCGTAGATACTGCCGGCAGCAATTGCACTTCGTTGGTAGGTCGCCTGCCTTGGCTCACCCTTGGTATTCCAGACCTTCGCGACGGCAGCGGCGAAAGACTCTGGTATGCGTTGTCCAACGATTTCCACGCCAATGGAAGCGTGCCGCTCAACAGCGATACCCCCGGACAACTTGCGGTTACCGGCATCACGCCCGAAACAAATGTCGTTGCCATCGTCTTTGCTCCGGGCCCTACGCTCGGCGGCCTTGCCCAAAGCCGGACGACCGCCAACGCGAATACCGCATCACAGTACCTCGAAGGCACCAATGCGACATCGACCACCGCTTTCGTAACGGGTGACGCGTCGGCAAACTTCAACGATCGCCTGATCACCATCAAGCCGGCGGAAATCTTCCGATTGGTCGAGAAACGAGCCGCGCATGAATTGCGCCCGCTCATCAACAAGTACTATTCGGACTGGGGTCGCTATCCGTTTGCCGCGCCTTTTAGCAACCCGACATCCTCAAACTTCAAAGGCGTAGTGGCCACGAACGATGGCCTGTTGCCGGTAACCCAAGACCCGACTTTTGTCGCTTGGAATACCGTCGCCTCGACCGTCACCGTCAGCGGCGGCATCACGTTGGGCGGCATCCCGTCTTGTGCGGTAGTCGCCGGCAACTTCCTGGATTGTTCGGTTCCGATTTTGCTCTCATTGCTGGGACAGACGATAACGGTAACTGCAGTCGCAAACAATGTCGGGAATGCACTGCTGGTAAATCCCGTGCTGGAGCCCGCCATCCAATATACCGGACCCGGATTCACCCGCGACCCCGCGCAGTTCAACCTGTCCCTGAACGCAGCCGCTCAAGGACTGATCCGCGCGGTCGGTACGACCCCCTTATTGGTTCTACCGCAGACATTCCATATCAAAGTCCCGCTTCCGTCCTTTAGTCCCCCCGTGCTTCCTGCGTGGATCATGAACAACAATTGGCATCACGTCATCTACTACGCGGCCGCTCCAGGCCTGACGCCTGGCGGCGCGGGAAGCTGCACTCTAGCGGTGACCCCGTGCATTACTACGCCGCCCGCTCCGGGAGCGAACGGATGCCTTAGCATTTGCAACAGAACTACCGGAGTCACGAGCGACAATGTCAACGCCCTGATCGTCATGACCGGTGGAGCCCTGACTGGACAGACCCATCCGTCGTCAACCCTCTCGGATTATCTTGATGCCGACGGCAATGCGTACGGTAACCCGTCTGTCTCCGATCTGATCTACGAGAGCAAACTCGTCACGGCCACATTCAATGATCAGCCGTTTGCGCTGACGCCCTGAATGAAATCAACTCTCTCCTTCATGGCGACAAAGACACAAGCCGGTTTCTCGCTTATGGAAGTCGCGATCGTGCTGTTTGTGCTCGCCCTCCTGGCCGGATCGGTTCTGGTGCCGCTGTCCGCCCAGATGGAGCAGCGTAATTACGACGAGACAACGCGTACGATGAACGACGTGCGCGACGCATTGCTCGGTTTCGCCGTCGTTAACAAGCGCCTCCCATGCCCGGATACGGATGGCGATGGCGCCGAGAACGTTTCCGGAGTCGCGTGTAGCAGCGCTCAAGGCAGTTTGCCCTGGGCGACGTTGGGAATAGGCGCCACGGACGCCTGGGGACAGCCTTTCTTGTATCGCGTCACCTTGGCCTTCGCCAACCCTAACCCGGCCGCGCCCATTACCCTCGCCACCGCCCCGGACATACGCATCTGCCAAAGTGCCGGCTGCACATCGACCCAGAATGTCGTTGCGGTTGTCGTATCGAAAGGCAAGAACCAGGGAACCTGCACCGCAGCGTGCCCTGACGAAGTGGAAAACAGCAATAACGACGTCACGTTCGTAAGCCGGATCCGCAGCCAGCCGGGCGCGGGCAATGAGTTCGACGACGTGCTGGTCTGGATTCCCGCCACGACGTTGTTCACCCGAATGATCGCGGCGAATCTGCTTCCATGATGGAAAGCTCCGGTCGTACAGTAGTCTGCAGCGTGCTGTTTCTCGATATCGTCGAGTACTCAAAGCAGACGGTTGCCGATCAGATCAAGCTGAAGCAATCGTTCAACCGTACGCTTTCCAAAGCACTGGACGCAGTTGCTGCACGCGACCGTGTCATCCTCGATACCGGCGATGGAGCGGCGATCGCCTTTCTCGGCGACCCGGAAGACGCCCTCTTCGTTGCACTCGCCATCCGCGACAACACGGATTTACCGGTACGGATGGGAGTCAATCTCGGTCCCGTCCGCCTGGTAAAGGACATCAACGGCCAGGCCAATATGATCGGCGACGGTATCAACGTCGCCCAGCGGGTGATGAGTTTTTCCGAACCCGGCCAGCTTCTGGTGTCGCGCTCTTTCTACGAAGTGGCGTCCCGTCTGTCAAACGACTACGCCAACCTGTTCACGCATGAAGGTTCCCGCTCTGATAAACATGTGCGCGAACACGAGGTGTACTCGGTCATCATGGATTTTCGTGGGGATCGGGGTACGGTAGCGAAAGAAACTTCTAAGCCGGCACAACGAGGTGACGCCTGGCGCGCGGTTGATCTCCCCTCAGCACATGCGAGGTCCAAATTGCATGACGAGAACCAACCCGCGCAGATTTTCGATGCGGGCGCAAATCTCATTGTTTCCGGATACAGTAAATCGCGCGTTGAAGAAGCATTGGACAAACTGGCGAAGGCCGGATCCCGAATCATTTCACCGATAACACAAGTCAGCGACAAGTGGATAGCCAGCTGTGAACATCCCAAGGCTCCCGTCAGCGCCTGCAAGGTTGCGATCATCGGGGGCAAGCAAATCGTGACGGGGCCGACGCAGGAAGCCGTCTCCATGAAGGTGGAAGAATTGATTCACTTCGGCTCCGTGCTCGTAAACGAAATTACGCTTGTCCACGGCACATGGACCGCCGTTTGTCAGACAGGCAATCGGGAGCATCAATGGTAGCTACGGATTTGGCCTGGCTTGGATTTGGCCTGACTAGGGCCGAAATGCGAGCAGGCTTATCGGGATTCTCTGCTACCGGCGGGACATCCTGTTCAGGCGGATTGGGATAACGTGAAACAAACCCGCCCTTGCTGATTGCTCGACAATGCGACTTCGTAACCCTGCTCCCGTGCAAAGCGGGCCACCTGATACATGCCAATGCCGAAACCGCTACTGGATTGCACCGGGGAATTGAACAACCGCGTAGCAAGCGAATCGGGAACCGGCAATCCGTCATCGCAGACCGACAACGCAAATCCATCGCTCCATTGCAGCCTGACCAGAATACGCAAGTTATTTTCCAACTTTCGCTTTTCCAGCGCGTTCTGCAAAAAATTCTCGGCGACCGACGCAAACAGGTCCGCGGGCAACGTGCTTTCTTCAGGCAATAGCCCGCCCTCGAACTCTATGCGCTCGTGGGCAAAGCGCTGCCGCAAGTCCTGCCACCAGTCTTTGCCGGGTGCCTTGTCCTGGCCGATCTGCGGCTTCGTATTGAGCTTGTCGAGCGTGATTTGCAGACGCTGCGTGATTTGCGGCAGTTGCCGCTGCATCAACAGCCGCAATGCTTCCGAATCGCTCTCGTCGCTGGTCTCCGCCGCGGCACACAACGAACGCAGCGTCTGCAGCAGATTCTTGACGTCGTGGGTGAGCCGCGAGCCGGTTTCGTAAATCGCCTGAACATAGGCGTTGCGGCGTTGCTCCTGCTCGCGCATCTTGGCTTCGTAATAATCTCCCAACAATCTCGCGAGAAGGCGGATGTGCAGCACCAGCGCGGGGCTCGGCGACCAGCGGGTGTAAAGGGTCAGGATCAATCCTCCAAAGGTGAATGCGGTCGGGTATTTTGTGATCTCCCCTGCATTCCCCTTGGAAGTCCGCGATTGCCAGCTGATTCCAGACAGCCACGGCAAACCCGCCATCTCGTGAGCGGCCACAAT
This sequence comes from Betaproteobacteria bacterium, assembly GCA_016194905.1. Lineage (NCBI taxonomy): Bacteria > Pseudomonadati > Pseudomonadota > Betaproteobacteria > Betaproteobacteria bacterium. Next base: position 3,080 of record JACQAP010000011.1, on the reverse strand, counting down.
GACGAACTTGTCCGGATCGCGCTCGCGATCCGCCAGCCCCGCAAGGCTGTGCATCCAGCGCTCGAACGGCACGCCGATGCTGAGAAAATAGCGCGTGACCAACTGCCCGATGCCGGCGAATCCGGCACGCGGATCCCACAACAGCGACAGCGCAACCAGCAATCCCGCCGCAACGATCAGCGCCTGCGCCAGCGCTATGACGTAATTGCCGTGACTGACCTGCTTGATCACGAAGGCTCCCAGCACCAGCACGACGACCAGGAGAAACAGCAACAGGCTGTAGAACAAATCCACCGAATAGGCCGACGCAGTCTGCGATTTTTCGGTACGCACGAAGAAGATCGCAACCGCCGGAATCACCAGCCCGTAACGCACCAGCGCCTGGAAAATATCTGAAAAGACCTGATCGGGAAATAAATGAGGAACAACCCAGGTGAGCAGCACCGAGAGCAGATAGACCGCGGCGAGAAGGGAAACGACGCGCTGGCCAAAATTCTTGATGCCGGGAACGTTGCCGCCGATCAGGGAAAACAGAACCGATATCCATAACGCCATCAACCACCAGCTGCCCGCCGCGATCAACAGAACGGCGGCGGCGATGATCAATCCCATCTGTCCGGGGAACAGTTTCTGTCCGCCGCGCCAGAGCGGTTGCCATAGAAGGAAGAATCCAAAATGCGAGAGCAACAGCGCGCGAGCCAGCGGATCGCTCAATTCGAGCGTCAATGCGCAATGCAAGGCCAGAAGCGTCAACGACAGCCAATGCTGCTGTCGGATCGCGGCGATGGCGCGTTGCAACGGGGTGTGGGCGGTCGCTTCGACGTTCATTTTTCGGGTTTCAACCTTGGCAAGAGTTTACCGCACCCGTCCAAACTATCCGCGCGTTCGATCGATGCAACCGGCGTCTGCCCTGGTTCGCTGGCTTTTTGATGGGCAAAATACGCCGGATGTACCGTCGACGCATCCTGGGTCCGGGTCAAAATGGCAGCGCTGGATTTGACGAAAACTCGACGTACGCGACGGAAATATAACGATTCCTGCGAGTCTTTTCCGCGTGCGGAATTTCGAAAGATGCGCCGTGACGATGTTATCGTCTACCGATAAAATCATTATGTTCAATACGTTAACTCAATTCTTGCGCCGCCCGAGATTATGACCGCATCATCAAAACGCTCCATCAACCCTATCATGCGTCCCCTGATCGCTCAATAAATCACCCGTATCACCGCAACGAGGCGCTGGCACACTTCTGGCGTAAGAGGAGGCACTGGGCATTCCCCGGGAGATCAAAAGGGAGCAATCATGATCATCGGTCTGCTGCTGGGGGGCGTACTCAAGGGCCAGGAATTGATCAACAATGCGAAGGTCAAGAGTTACGCGACCGACTTCCGCAACATCCCGATCCAGCTCTATGGCTACCAGGACAAGTTCAGAGCGCTGCCCGGCGATGATGCACTCGTGGTTACGCATATCCCGACTGCAACGCTCGCGACCACACCGGCCGTCGCTACGGTAGGCAACGGCGTGATCAACGGCGTTTGGGACACGACCACCAACACGGACGAAAGCTGCTCGGCCATCCCGGGAGCGCCGTCCACCACGGCCGCAGTACAGGCTGCTCCTGCGGACAGCTTTACAGTGTGCATGAGCATTTAATACCTTAACTTTCGTCAGTTTCCGACCAATAGCCCGCCTCGCGCGGGCTATTTTTTGAACGCGGTTCTGGCGTACGGGTACCTGTCGAGAGTTTCTCTCGATGAAACGAGCAATCATGACGCATCGGAATAATAATAAAGGATTCACACTGGTCGAAATTGCGATCGTACTGGTCATCATCGGTCTGCTGCTGAGCGGTGTTCTGAAGGCACAGGAATTGATCAACAACGCCAAGGTCAAGCGCTACGCGACCGATTTTCACAACATCCCGATCATGCTCTACGGCTACCAGGACAGGTTCAAGGCGTTGCCCGGCGACGATGCACAAGTCGTGACTCATCTTCCGGCCGCTACGCTTGCCGCTACCCCGACCGGTACGGTAGGCAACGGCATGATCAACGGCGTCTGGAACTCGGCCACCAACTCGGACGAGACCTGCCTGTTCTGGCAGCATGTGCGACTGGCCGGACTGGCTCCCGGTTCCGCAACTGTCGATTGCAGCTTGCCAAGCTCCGACTACTGGCCGAAGAACGGGAACGGCGGCCAGATCGGCATCCAGAGCAACACCGGTTTCGTCACGATGACCGGGACGATGAATGGCAGCTATATCATCTGCTCGACGAACATACTGGGCCAGTATGTATTGCAACTCGATGCCACACTCGACGACGGCGATCCCGCAACCGGCTCCATGCGCGCCATCCAGACGACCAGCGCCGGAGGTGCTCCGTCCACCACGACCACGGTGCAGGCCAACCCCGCGGACAGTTTCATCGTCTGCATGGGCATCTGATGCGCCCGCCAGTCTCCGACAAGATAGCCCGCTGCCAGCGGGCTATCTCTTGACTTCGACTGAAACACTTGGCATCCCCACGACAGAAAGGGAGCCATCGGTCTGCTGCTGGGGGGCGTACTCAAGGGCCAGGAATTGATCAACAATGCGAAGGTCAAGAGTTACGCGACCGACTTCCGCAACATCCCGATCCAGCTCTATGGCTACCAGGACAAGTTCAGAGCGCTGCCCGGCGACGATGTAAACGTTGTAGCGCACATCCCAGGCGCTATTAAAGCGACGGCCCCGGTCCTCGCTGACGTAGGCAACGGCGTGATCAACGGCGTTTGGGACACGACCAACCCACACGACGAGAGCTGCCTGTACTGGCAGCACGTGCGACTCGCCGGCTTGGCGCCGGGGTCGACGACCGTTGATTGCTCGGCGAGCGCCGATTACTGGCCGAAGAACGCGAACGGCGGCCAGATCGGCATTCAGAGCAATACCACCACGTTTGTGACAATGACCGGCACCATGAACGGCAGCTATATCATCTGCTCGAAGAACATCCTCGGCCAGTTCGTACTGCAACTCGATGCCACGCTCGACGACGGCAATCCGGCAACGGGTTCCATGCGCGCCATCCTGCAAT